>DAOWHI010000118.1 GCA_030641505.1 Gemmatimonadota bacterium
AGCGTCCTTCGCGCCACCCAAACCGCGAACACGAACGGTAGCTCCTGCCACATCCACCACTCCGTCGCGAGATCGGTCGTTCGCACCCATCCCGACCGGTCCGGGGCAGCCATCGCTTCGAGTGCGCGGTCGCCGATCAAGAGCAGGCCGTCTACCTGTCCGCGTGGATCGCCACTGATCTCGTGCTCCGGAACCCAGGTAGCGTCGATCTTCCATCGCGCGCGCGCCAGGAGCTTGAGCAACCGAACCGAAGTCGACGACTCATCGGTGAGCGCTATCCGGCGCTCGTTCAGCCCACTCGGAGGCTCATTGGACAGCAGGACCACCGACCGCACATGGCGGCTAGCGGCCACGCTCAGTCGCGGATCGACGAGCTCGAATTCGTTTTCGAGTCCGATGTAATCAGCCGTCGCCATGAGCCCAGCATCGATCTCGCCGGCGCGGGCTGCACGCCCGAGCGCGCTCGGCACCATGTCGACCACCTCAAACGGCGGAGCATCACCCCAGCCGGCATAAAACGGCTCGGCGTTCAGATATGGGATCCGGGCGACTTTCATTTGACAGGAAGTGTAGGCGGCTAGTTGTGGACTCGGATTTCGTTGTACAGCGCGTCGCGCTCGACCGGGATCTTCCCAGCCGCACGAATCATGCGGATCAAGTTTTCGGTCGTGTGACCGGCAGCGCTATCGGCCAGCGCGAAGTGGGCGATCTTCTCGTCGCCGATCGTCCCGTCGATGTCGGTGGCGCCAAAGTTGAGCGCCATCTCCGCCGTTTGCTCCCCCAGCATCACCCAGTACGACTTCACGTGCGGGATGTTGTCGAAAACCAGCCGACTCATCGCGATCGTTCGTAGATCCTCGATCGCCGATGCTTGTCGCTCGACGATCTTGGTGGTACCGACCTGATACTCGAGCGGGATGAACGCAAGGAAACCGCCGGTCTTGTCTTGCTGATCGCGGAGCTTGATGACGTGATCGACCCGCTCTTCGTGTGTCTCAATGTGGCCGTACAGCAGCGTGCAGTTCGAGCGAATGCCCATGCGGTGGGCAGCGTCGTGGACGCGGAACCACTCCTGCTCACCGATCTTGTGCTTAAACAAAGCCTCGCGCACGCGCTGGCTGAACACTTCGGCACCCCCGCCAGGCAACACGTCGAGGCCGACCTCGACCATGTCTTCGAGCACTTGCTCGATCGATCGCTTGCCGATCTTAGCAAAAAAGTCGATTTCCACCGCCGTCCATGCCTTGATCGTCAGGTCCGGAGCCTTCTCTCGGATTCGACGCACGATCTCGACGTACTTCTCGTACGGCCACTTGTGGTGCAGGCCGCCAACGATGTGGATCTCATTGATATCACCCGTGACGTGAGCCAGGATCTCGTCCCAGCTCATCTCGTACCCACGCGGATCGTTCTTTGGTCGCGCCGCGAAGTCACAGAATATGCAATCCAGAACACAGATGTTGGTTGGGTTGAGCTGGCGATTGAGCACGAAGAACACCTTGTCCCCGTGTCGCCGACGCGCCACATAGTCGGCCATCTGGCCGAGCGCGGCGACGTCCCATGTTTGCAGGCAGCTCATGCCATCAGCATGATCAAGACGCTCACCAACTAGCACCTTGGTCCACACGCGCTCCAAGCTCGGATCCCGAAAGAGAACCTCGGGCGGCACGATCGCCATCGTGTCGAGCATGGCTCTCGCGCTGGTCTCGAGTGTGGTCTTGAGAGGACTCATGACGGCAAGAAGTTCGCGGAACCGCGGACGAGGGTCAATCGGCAACCGTTTTGCACCACCAGGCTGGGCGCGCTAGTGTCGGGGCCACACGGGTCGAAAGCATGACTACCCCAGCCAGCGAGGAAACGTGAGACACCTGGTACTTTTGTCGGTCGCACTCGTCATGATCTTCGGTTTCCCGACCATGGCCGCCGCTCAAGATGGCGACGATGATGCTTACTGGTACGTCAGCATGTTCAGCATTCCGTGGGCAAAGGTCGACAGCCTCGGCAAGCTGATCGACAAGGACGCGCCACTGGTGGAGGCTGCGATCGAACGCGGCAACATCGTGGAGGGCAAGGTCTTGATCCACCACACCGGCAACGAGTGGAACGTGGTGTTCATGACCAAGTACGCAAACTGGGCGGCGATCGATGCCGATCCGGGTCTAGCGGGTATCGCCGAAGAGATGTGGGGGGAGGAAGCGCGGGCAGCGCGCAGCGAGGCGTACGGGGAGATCTTTGGCGACAACGCGCATCGCGACTACATCTACAACGAGCGGGCGAGCGCACCCTAGCGAGAGACCGTCCGGTTCACGTCGGCCGGTGCCGAAACAGGAAAGCCCCCGCCCAAAGTGGGGGCTTTCGCTACCGGGTCAATCCCTCAAGCACCCCCAGCGAGTAGAGGCTCACGGCGCCAAGCGCCAGTAAGAAAAGCAGGCTCAAGAGTCTTGCCTTCATGGGGCTTGGACTGGTTGGGGGGGGGAAGCGTTAAGCGATACGGCGCTTGACCCGATAGAGATCGATGCCCGCAATACCGAACAGCGTGCCGGTTTTGGCCCGTCCGTGACCCCCCTGCCACCCACAAACACCAAATCGTCCGACATTGATGGCGTAGGCGAGCCCCTGCAACCGACAAATCTGTTTCCAGGTCTCCCGCGTTTCAGCGGACAAGTGAATGTCATCGAAGATCACGAGGCACTGTGGATTCAAGTGCGGCGTCATCCGAGACAGGAGCGCAAGCGTCGCATCTTGCCGCCTGGTTCCGTCAAGAAAGACCAAGTCGATGCCTTCATGCAGCGTAGGCAGGACCTGTTCAAGTCCATCCTTGAACGAAGCGATGACCACTTCGGCATGCGATGCCACCTGGCGGAGATGAAGCTCCGCCAACTGCGCACGAGCCGAGCTTCCTTCGATCGTCACGAACCGTGTACAACTGGGCGACAACGCCAGATAGCACCCTGAGATCCCGGCAGCACCGCCCAATTCCAGAATTGTCTTCGCGCGACTCGCCTTTGCGCAGAGATACAAAAACGTGCCCCAGAGCGGCAAAACGCTGGCTACCCACGCCACTTCTGTGAGTGATCGTATCCGCGCTGGCTTTGCCTCTTCTTCAAACACCCCGACAAACTCCTGGCTCCGTTTCGCCATGTCCATTCTCAACCCCTCAATTCTCTCGACAACCCGAAGGTCTGCGACACTGAGGGTTCTCTCCATCAGAAACTGAAAGGGGCCTGTGAGAAACTCCGGCAACCCAGCCCTCTTGATTCTCCGCAGCTGACGCCGGCCGAGCGCAGACCCGACATAAAGGGTGACGCGTCCTTCTGGCGCGTAGCGCTCAAACGATACGTTGGAACCTTCACTCAACGAGGACCTCTGCAGACTTTCCATTACTCCCCGATCCCGTACTCACCCCATCGTCGATCGACCAGCTGGATGATGCCGGGATCCATCTCGATCGGGTTCGGATAGCCTGGCTTCCATGTCGCGTCGATCGCCATCCGGCCGGCGTACTTGGGCCACGCCCCGTCCAACCGCATCTCGCTAAACACGACATCGCGGGCGGCGTCGAACCGGGTAAAGATCCCCCATAGCAACAGCGTCTGATCATCGAGCGGCACGTCGTCAGAGACGACCGCGATCCACTTGATCCGACCGAGTCGTGGGCTAGCAGCAAGCGACTCGGCCACGTGGCGACCGGTCCGACCATCGCGTTCCCGCACTTGAACGACACACAGCGTGTCACCGAGCGTACGCCACCCGACCACCCCGGGTTCCTGTTCGTCCGGCGGCGTGAACGGCGCGTCGGCCCCGCCCGGGAGCTGCGCGAGCCCGGACGGATCGTCGCGCGCGATCGGTGGTTCGTCGCCCGATATCCCACCCGCGGCGCGGGTACAATCGAGGATCAGCTTCGATCCCAGATTCATAGTGAACGACGTAAAATCGAGCGTGTCTTGAGGAACGCCCGGTAGCACGATCGCATCCTCGGCGGCCGACCACTGGGATCGGAACGCTTCCAGCACGGCGTTCCAATCGTCGATCGCCACGTCCGGGTCAACGACGATCGCGACCTTGGTCAACGCCAGCTGACCCTGTCCGCAGAGGGCGAGCGCGGCTTTGACGCCCTCCTTCCCGTACCGCTGGTGTACGGCGACGACCAACAAATTGTGAAAACCAGTCTCGAACCATGCGTGGATGGCGTGGACTTCAGGCTGCACCAGTCGAATCAAGGGGCCGACGATCTTGGCCACCGCCTCGCCCATCGCCTTGTCTTCCTGGGGCGGCTTTCCGACGACTGCGACTGGGTACACAGGCGTTGCGCGATGTGTGATCCGCTTTAGATGAAACACCGGGAACGGGGCGGCGTGGGAGTAGTGGCCGAAGTGGTCGCCAAACGGTCCCTCCAACTCCCGCTCGCGAGGCGGTACGACACCCTCGAGAACGAACTCGGCCGATGCGGGCGCCCAACTGTCAATCGTCTGGCAACGCCGGATCTCGGTGGGCGCCCCGCGCAGAAAGCCGGCGAACGCCAACTCGTCGATCCCTTCGGGCAGCGGTGAGATCGACGCCAACAGCGTGATCGGATCGGCGCCAAGTGCGACCGCCACCTCGAGCGGAGTGTCCCTTTCCTCCGCCACCGCGTAGTGATACCCGCCGCCCTTCATGATTTGCCAATGCATCCCGGCGCGCTCACCATCGTAGACGTGCATACGGTAGGTGCCGACGTTGCGAGATCCGGTTTGCGCGTGAGCCGTGATGACCAATGGGAACGTGACAAACGGCCCACCGTCCTCGGGCCAACACGTCGGGATCGGCAGATCATCGAACGAGAGGCGATCGCTTGCTGGTCCGTTATCGCCCGACGCCGATCCGGTGCGTCGGACTCGAAAGTGCCGCACACCGAGAAGCGTGGATCGCGCCGTCCAGAGCGCCTTGGGCGAAGGCGGCATGAGCTGCTCCGCGGTGGCCAGGAGCTCCTCCCCGATCGATTCCGGCGCCCGACCGACCGCCCACTCACATCGTCGGCTCGAACCCAGCACGTTGGCTACCACCGGGAAGCGTGACCCTTTTACTCGCTCGAACCAAAGTGCCGGCCCGTCGGCGCGGACGACGCGCGAAACGATCTCGGTGATTTCAAAGCGCGGGTCGACTTCAGCGCTGATTCGCGCTAGATCGCCGCGCGCCTCACAGTGCTGAAGAAACGACTGTAGATCGGGGAACGCCACGCGAGGAAGAGGCGCGGGTAGCTAGCTGCCCGGCTCTGGAACCCGCTCGGATGGCAGCGCGCGCGGGATGCCGGCCAACTCACCCGCCCGCCAACCACCGGGAATCTCCACGCCGAGAACTTGCAGGACCCGGTTGACGAAGTCGCCGACAATGTCGTCAATGCTGGAAGGCCGATCGTACCAGCCAGGCGAAACCGGCATTACCGTGACGCCATCACCGGCGAGCGTTGCCAGTTGTCGCAACGTGACCGCCGAGAGTGGTGTCTCCCGCGGACAGAGAACGAGCCGGCGGCCTTCCTTGAGCGTGACCGCCGCGGTCCGTGTAACGAGCGTGTCGGCGATCCCGGAAGCGATCTTGCCGATCGTCGAGGTCGAACAAGGCAGGATCACCATCGTGTCCCACGTGTTCGAACCCGATGCCAACGGGGCCGACAAGTCGGCGTCATAGAACAGCCGATCGCAAAGTGCGGCTACGTCGTCGCGACCGATGTCCGTTTCTTCGTTGAGGACGTGCTGACCCCAGCGAGACAGAATGGCGTACTTCTTGTCGGGGAGGCGCTTGAGCAACTCGACGCCGAAGATCGAACCCGACGCTCCGGTGAGGGCGACTACGGTGCGCACGGATCGCAACCTAGTCGTTCGATCCTACCAGGTCTAGGTCCCGATCAACCCAGCCACAACGACCGCGAGCGCAGCAAACCCGACCCAGACATTGATGCGAAAGAACGCCAGGTCGACATCGTGGGCCTTGTGCTGCTCCCACACCAACAGTGCTCCGACGATCAACACAAATGGAAGCGCACGCATCACGTTCATGCACCAGACCCCGAGCGCCACGAGCAGGCTCCATGCGATGCCGTGAATCCCTCTGGAGATAGCGAGTGCGCCACGCCGACCGTAACGCACCGGCAACGAGCGGATCCCCGCCGCCTGATCGTGAACCTGATCCAGGGTCGCGTAGATGACATCGAAGCCAGCCACCCAACCGAGCGTGAAGCCGGCGAGCAACAGCGGCGGGCCGACATCGGCGAAGTTCAGTCGAGCTGCGAACCAGCCACCGAGCGGCGCCATCGCCAATCCCAGACCGACGCCGAGATGGCACCATGGCGTGAAACGCTTGAGGTATGGGTAGCCGATGAATACCGCCAACGGGATCGGCGCCAGCGCCAAACAGATCGGCGCGATGGCCCATGCCGCCACGGCGTACACCGCTGTGCCAGTGATCGCCAACACCCGGGCCTCGGTCACCGACATCACGCCACGCGGCAGCTCACGTTCGGCGGTCCGCGGGTTCGCCGCATCGATCCGGCGATCGATGATCCGGTTTAGCGCCAACGCCGCAGTCCGGGCGCCAACTCCCGCCACCAGCACCAGCACCAATAACCGGCCGGGCACATCCAAACCGCTGCCCAAGAACACGCCGGCGAACAGCATCGGCAACGAGAACAACGTGTGTTCAACGCGAAGAAAGCGACCGTAGCTACGGACCCGGCCGGTTTCGGAGTTGGCCGTGGTTTCCGCGACTACCTCCGGTGGAGCTCCGCGGCGAGATCACGATCGGCGTTCAGAATCTGATTGGCGAGCTCGATGCGCATCTCGGCGGGCAACTGACCGACCAGGTTCGACCAACCACCCGATCCGGAGAACCCCCAATCGTTGGCTGCCCGTCGCTTGGCGGTGTCCGCCAAACGCGGGTCGACCGCGCCCTCGACGTTCGAACCTCGATTGTCGTGCTCGTCACGATAGTACTGACGGTAGCCATCCACGACCGCCGGAATGTCCGCCGTTGCCAGCGCGAACCCGCCGAACCCTTCGAACAGCGTATCGGGCGCGATCATCCCCTCGGGTCGGATCGTGTCGGGAGTGAAGCCCGGCAGCGAAGCTCGTGGAACCTTGGCCGACGGCGGCAGCACGATCTCCCCGGGCTCGGAGCGTGACGCCGGGGCCGTGCGTTCGAGGGGCACCTGATCGCTGCATCCAACAACGACCGCGATCAGTGATACCACCACGACAGTGGGTGCCTTCATCCGCGCGCCATACGTGGGTAAGGGAAAACGAGATCCGCGGCGATGACGCCGCTGAACAGGGACTTACAGAACGAAGGGTAGTCGACGTCCGTCATCACGGGTGGCGTTGCGTGGCATCACCCACTCGGTGGCGTTGCGTCGCATCACCCACTCGCGGTCGGCGCTTCGCATCGCGGAGCCTCCTCATGGCTCTGCCACTGCGGGGTCTCCGCTCGCTCCCGCGCAAAACGACCGCTCGGAGTGATGCCACGCAACACGATCCACCTGGCGATCTCGATCACTGACTTATGGGCCCGATTTGATCGGGTAGTCGGCGCCACGCCACGCGCCTAACCCACCTTTTAGAACAACCGCCTTCTGGTAACCGTTTTCTATCGCGATTTGCGCCGCCCGGACGCTTATCCCGTCTTGCGGTCACGTACAGTAGAGGACGATCCACTGGTTGAGCGGAAGACTCCCCACCGATCTCGCCATCCTCTCGGTCGGGATCAGACGCGCGCCTGCGATTCGCTCCTGCTGAAAAGCGAACGAGTTACGGTTGTCGACGAAGACGACGTCGTCGTTGCCAGCGTCCATGTACCGTCGGACGTCGCCCGGGTCGACGAACAACACGTCGCGTTCCAGGTACGTCTCGAGCGGCGCGTCGGGGTCGGCCGCTGCACCGTCGCAGCCGAGCGCGGCGCCGATCAGAACCATCCCGATGATCAACGTGATGCATCGCACAGCCACCGATTGTGGGTCTGCCATAGACACCTCCTAAGCCGCCACGCCGCCGTGAGCGCGTGTGTACGGCAACACCCCGCCGGCTTTCAGTAGCCTGCGCTCGCGCTCGGTGAGGTCGATCACAGTCTCGAACTCGGTGCTGCGGGTCTGGTTGTGAATTGTGATTCGGCCAGCGTCGATTCCGGCATGAACGTCGTTTGCCAGCAGTTCGTCGCCGGGCTCGACCGAGTCGTAGTCAGACGGGTCCGCGAATGTCAGTGGCACCACGCCGAAGTTCACCAGATTCGCTTTGTGAATCCGGGCAAACGACTTGGCGATCACGCCTTTGATCCCCATGTGCATCGGAGTCATCGCAGCGTGTTCGCGCGATGATCCCTGGCCATAGTTCGCCCCACCAACGATCCATCCGCCGCCCTTGGCGAAGGTTCGCTTCGGGAAGTCACTATCGAGGCGCTTGAAGATAAAACTCGAAACCGCATCGATGTTGGCCCAGTTAGAGAGCATCTCGGCGGTGGCGGGAACGATGTCATCGGTCGTGATGTCGTCGCCGGTAACGATCAAGACCTCGCCGGTCAGCGTGTTGGCCGGTGGACCAGAAATCGGAATGTCGGTGATGTGCGAGGCCCGCGTGATCGATGCCGCGGCCGGATCCTCGGCGGGCGCGATCAAGCCGGCCATCGTTCCCGTGAATTTCTCGGGCAATCGCTTCTCGGGCGCTCTGCTGTTCCAGTCGCGGGGATCGGTGAGCTCTCCAGTGATCGCGGCGATCGTGCACACTTCCGGGCTCGCCAGGTACACCTGATCGTCTATTAGCCCGCTCCGTGCCGGGAAGTTGCGATTGAACGAACGCAGGCTGCGCTGGCCAGGCGCCGGGACGTGTCCCACCCCGATGCATGCTCCGCAGGTCGACTCGCTCAGGTTGGCGCCGCTGGCCAGGATATCGGCAATCAAGCCGTCGCGGGCGATCATCTCGAGCGCCTGCTTGGATGACGGCGCGATAACGAAATTCGTCTTCGGGTTCACTTGATGACCCGCCAGAATCTCCGCCACCGCCATCAGGTCTTCATAACCGCCGTTGGTGCACGAGCCGACGATGACCTGATCGATCGGAGTACCGGCCACTTCACTTACCGGCACGACGTTGTCTGGCATCGAGGGGCAGGCGACCAATGGCTCGAGCGCCGACAAATCGATCGTCATGTGGTCATCGTACTCGGCATCGGCGTCGGGCTCGACCAACCGGAAGTCGTCACCACGGCCCAGCCGCTGAAAATAGTCGCGGGTCTTCTCATCGGTCGCGAACACCGACGTCGTGGCGCCGAGCTCCGTCCCCATGTTGCAGATCGTGCACCGCTCGTATGGCGACAGCGAGGCGGCGCCGGGGCCGGTGTACTCGAAGATCTTGCCGCGCCCGCCCTTGACCGTGACGCGTCGCATCATCTCGAGAATGATGTCCTTGGCGGTGACCCACTCCGGTAATTGACCCTCCAATCGCACCTCGACAACCGCGGGCATCGGGAAGTAGTACGATCCCCCGCCCATGGCCACGGTGACGTCGAGACCACCAGCGCCGATGGCCAGCATTCCGACGCCGCCTTGTGTGGGCGTGTGCGAGTCGGAACCCAGCAGCGTGTCGCCGGGCACGGCAAACCGCTCCTGGTGCACTTGGTGGCACACCCCGTTGCCGGGCAAGCTGAACCAGGATCCGTACTTGTGGGCCGCCGTTTCCAAGTATTTGTGGTCGGCTGCGTTCTTGGGGTCGAAGTGATAAACGACATGATCGGCGTACGCGACCGCACGCTTCACGCGGACGCGGTCCAATCCCATGGATTCGAACTGCAGGTAACACAGGACACCGGTGGCATCGGGGGTGATCACCTGATCGATTCGTATCCCGATCTCGCTTCCGGGACGAGAATCCCCCTCAACGAGGTGCTCCTCGATGATCTTCCGCGTCAGATTGAGGCCCATTTTTGCATCCTCTTGGATCGGTGGGGAATGGTATGCATTCGCTATGTTTTGCGGAGCGAATGTACCCTGGGCCGATGGGCAACGCTAACGGTCAGCGCCCCGTTTCGCGGTCATATAAAACGATGTTCTCCCACTCGGCAGCGTCGGAACGAGCCACTACGGCAACCACGGGGTCCGAGTCACTGAGGTTGAACACCTCGTGTGGAACACCAGGTTCGATGTAGATGAAGTCGCCGGACTGATTCTCGACGACGCTGGAGAGTCCAGGCCCGTACTCGTGTCGTACGCGCCCCGCGAGGATAAAGAGCATGACCTCGAAACCGACATGAACGTGCGCCTTGG
>DAOWHI010000072.1 GCA_030641505.1 Gemmatimonadota bacterium
GACAATGTACGCGTACCCCTTCCTGGCCCAGAATCTGCCGACGGCGGGGAGGTAGCAGTAGTATTCGTCCTTGCCGTATGGCATGCGCGTTAGAATGGCCGGGAACGGGTCGGCGGCCTTTGGCCTGTAGAGGTCTCCGCGAAGCAGGGTTCCGTCTCGCATGGGGATCGCAACGCGCTGATCTGCTCGTTCCACAACCCCGTCGCTCAACCCGCTGCGCTCCGATCCGAAAGCCAGCATCGCATCGTCGGGTATCGTTGCGGTACGCAATGGCTGACCGTTGGGGTCAAGAGCAACGATCGGTCGATCGGTGTCAGGAAGGACGTCCACTCGCGCGACCGGCAGCGCGAACTGCAGACCGGCCCCACCCCGCAGCGCCTCTGGGTGCCACGGGTCGTGAGGCCCGACAGCGATGACACCCGCCGCTTCCGCGGCCGCGGCGACCCTGACGGCGGCGCCCAAGTTGCCGAGCCGTGAGGGTCTTTCGAGCAACACGACCCAACCTGGTTGGGCCAACACTTCAACCGGGGTGGCCACCCTTCGGCGAGCGATAGCAACGATCGACGTCGCGGGCGGCGTCGGTACCAACCGATTGAAGACGTCACCACTGACCACTGTCGATTCCGCGTTCAAGAAATCGACGACGTCGGGCGCCAACACGGTCGCCAGCTCGTCAACCGCGTCGGGATCACCGACCGCGATCGCCATCAGCTCGGCTCCAAAGCGGATCGCGTGCTTGACGGGGTGAAACCCTTCGAGAACAGCGAGGCTTTGATCGCTACGAGCGCGCTGAAACCGGTCAACCAGGTCGCTCAAACGTTGGCTTGAGATCGATCGAGTTCTCGTCGCCGCTTGATTCGGCGATGGAGCGATGTGCCCAGATCTTCCCAAACGTCAGCGAGCCTGGTACCACCCGCGGGTCCGCGTAACCGCTCCTGCAGCGTTACGCCAAACTCGGTGCCGCCGGGCTGCCCTTCCGCGCCGTGGACGTCAAGCAGCACCGTGCCACCGTCCGGACCATCGTTGTAGAGCCTCAGCGAAGCGACGTCGAGTGCGTCATTCATGAACAGGATCGCGGCCCCGATCTGTTCAAAAGGACGCCGGGAATCGATCGTCCACCCACCGGTGTTGAAAACCTTTACCTCGTGCTCGACGCCCTGCGGGGACACGATCTTCTCGAACGGCTTGTGGGTGTGACCAAAAACGACCGTCAGATCGCCGGGAACGCATCCGATCGCCTCCTCCAACTGTCGGAAGGACGGGCCAAAGACGTATTTCTGTAGTCCTTTCATAGTGCTCTCCGAGTACGGCCCATCGCGAACAAAACGTTCGGTGACAAACCGTCCGGCGTACCAGTCGAGGCTCTTCTTGATCACTACGCGCTCGAGCCGCTCAGACGGCACCAACGGGAGATCGAGTGCCTTTGCCATGCGCGCCGCTAGCTCGCTGGCGCGAGCCCGAACATGATCAGGATTCCGAAGCGTCAGGAACAAGGTCTCAAAGTCCCGCCCGGCTTCGCCTGAGCGTCCAAGCAACGACCAGACGAAGTCGACCCAAGCGTAGTTCTCGTTCTCGATCTCTTCGACCGTCGCTGGCTCCGGACGCCCGGGGAAGAGCGCGCGTCTGGCGATGCTGAAGAAGCGGTATACGTCTTCAGCATAATGTCCGTGATGAATCAACACGCACCTGTCGGTCGCTTCTCGGACTAGCGCTAGGTTGGGGTAGATCACATCGACACGCGCCACCGGCTCCTCGCCACCACCGATCCGGGTGGCCAGGTTGTTCAACAGGTCCGACGGCAACCCCGCGGTTCGCAGAGGGGACGTCACGTGCGACGATCGCGGAAGATCGTGTCGCTTGTCGCTGTCCCCGATCTGCCGCGCGTAACCGGCCTCCCGCGCCAGCTCCCAGATGTGATGATCGTGGTTGCCGGGGATATACACGATCGAATCGCACACCTCCGCACCGGGCCTAAAAAGGTTCTCCATCAAGAACCCGAACAGTGTGAGCGTCTCCTGATAGGTCCCAAAGGCGAGTCCGAGCCCATCGCCTGCCACGATGAGTGTCGGCAGTTGGTCGCCCTCGTTTTGCTCGACCAGATGCCGCAAGCACGCAGCCAATCGCTCGAGCATAGGCGCCGTCGCCGGTGCACC
>DAOWHI010000206.1 GCA_030641505.1 Gemmatimonadota bacterium
CGAGGCGGCCGAGCGCGTCAACCATCAACGTGGCGCCGAGCACCGCCAGTCGCTCGGTGAGCGTGCCGGCCGAGTCGTCGGCGTGGATCGGCTCCTCGGCTTGTAGACAGACCGGGCCGGTGTCGAGCCCGGCCTCCATGCGCATGATCGTGATCCCGGTCGATTCGCGACCGTCCAGGATTGCGCGGGTCACCGGGGCGGCGCCGCGGTATGCGGGCAACAGCGACGCGTGCACGTTAAACGCCCCGCGGGCCGGCAGCGCGAGCACCTCGGGGCGCAGGATCTCGCCATATGCGGCAACGACGAACACATCGGGAGTGGCCTCGATCAAGCTCGCAACAAAAGCCTCGCCGCGTGGCTTATCGGGCTTTAGCAGTGGGATCCCGTCGGTCTCCGCAGCTCGCGCGATCGGAGTGGGCGATAATTGCCCGCCGCGGCCGCGGCGACGATCGGGCTGCGTCACGACCGCCGTCACCGAGTGACGACTCTCGATCAACGCTTTCAACGTGGGTACCGCGAACCGGGGACTCCCCCAGAAGACGACCTGCACGGGCTCGCTACCCCGGGCCGACCGGGAGATCGTTCTCCGCCATCGCGATCTTGAACTCGCGCACCGCCATGTCACGGCGCAGCGTGCCCAGATGATCGATGAACAGAATCCCCTCCAGATGATCGAGCTCGTGCTGGAGAATGCGTGACAAGAGGTCGACGCCCTGAACGGTGTGGCGATCGCCATTGCGATCCTGGTACTCGATCTCGACCTCGGCCGAGCGCTCGATGCTCTCGACGACCCCCGGAATGGACAGGCATCCCTCTTCGCTATCGATCAGCCCGGACCGCGATACGAGCACAGGGTTGATGAGCTCCAGAACCTCGGTTTCGTCACGAGCCTCGCTCACATCGACGACCGTCACCCGCCGCGAGTCGCCAACCTGAGGCGCTGCCAGCCCAACCCCCATATTGGCGTACATCGTCTCTGCGAGATCGTCGAGCAACGTGCCGAGCTCGTCGTCGAACAGCTCAACGGGGTCGGTCTTCTGACGCAGCACGGCGTCGCCCAGATAGCGGAGTTCGCGGATCGCCAATTACGACTTGTCCGGTTCGGCGCTCTTGTTCAGCACACGTGTGACCTTGCTGCGCTCGACGTCGACCTTGACCCCGTCGGCGACTTTCAGAGAGACCTTTTCTTCGTTGAGTGACATGATGCGACCGTAGAGACCACCCACCGTCACCACCTCGTCGCCCTTTCTCAGGTTCTTTACGAGCGCGCCGTGTCGCTGCTGTTCCCTCTGTTGCGGGCGAATGAGTAGGAACCACAGGATCCCGACCATCGCCGCGATCGGCAACAGCGAAACGAAGAACCCCTGAGCTCCACCCTCACCGCCGGGAGCTCCCATGAGTAACGGAATTACATCGTGCATTGCGCCTCCACCGCGGATGCGAGCAGGTATCGATCGCTCCAGGCACTCGACCAAGCGTCGAAATCTCCAGCTGCGATCGCCCGCCGCGCTTGCCCTACGAGATCGATCAGGAACGCCACATTATGGTACGAAAGAAGCCGCGGACCCAGCATTTCGTCCGACCGAAACAGATGTCGGATGTAACCCCGACTCCACGTTTTGCAAACCGAGCAACCGCACCTTTCGTCGAGCGGCCGATCGTCGGAAGCGAAGCGAGCGTTCTCGATGTTGACACGGCCATCGCGCGTGTACGCTGCACCAGTCCGCCCGTGGCGCGTGGGCGCCACGCAATCGAACAGATCAACGCCGCGTCCGATCGCTGCGATGACATCCTCCGGGAAACCGACTCCCATGAGGTACCGTGGCTTGTCCGCCGGCAGCTCCGGTACGGTCACATCGAGCATCTCGTACATGAGCGGTTTCGATTCGCCCACCGACAAACCCCCGATCGCGAATCCATCGAAATCGAGCGACGTCATCGCCCGAGCATTCTGGCGCCGCAGTCCACCATCCACCGAACCCTGAACGACGCCGTACAGGAACCGCCGGTGCACCCACGGCTCATCGCTTAGCGTTCGGTGGGCCTTCAAGCACCGTTCGGCCCATCGCACCGTCCGCTCGGCCGCGACCTGCGCCTCGTTCGGCTCACACGGATAGGGGGCGCACTCGTCGAACGCCATCACGATGTCGGCCCCGAGCTTGGTTTCGAGCTGCATTACGCTTTCGGGTGTGAAACGGTGCGTGGTGCCGTCGAGGTGTGACCGGAACGTGACTCCGTCATCGTCGATCTGTCTGAGACCAGCCAGACTGAACACCTGGTACCCGCCGCTATCGGTCAGAATCGGCCCATCCCAGGCCATGAACCGATGCAGCCCGCCCAACTCGACAACGACGTCGGCCCCCGGTCGCAAGTGAAGATGGTACGCGTTGGCGAGCACGATCTCGACTCCCAGCTCGCTGAGGTCGGCGGGCGTCAGCGCCTTAACCGTGGCCAGCGTCCCGACCGGC
>DAOWHI010000080.1 GCA_030641505.1 Gemmatimonadota bacterium
AATCGCGGATCAGCAACGCCGCGGTGAATACGTTCCCGGGCCTTGTACACACCGCCCGTCACGCCATGGAAGCTGGGAGTGCCCGAAGTCCGTGGTCCAACCCCTCGGGGAGGAAGCGGCCGAAGGTAAGCTTGGTGACTAGGGCGAAGTCGTAACAAGGTAGCCGTAGGGGAACCTGCGGCTGGATCACCTCCTTTCTAGGGAGTGCCGACGAAACGATAGGTATGGTCCTTCGGGACCCGCTGCCGATCGCGTCGCACCTAGAGTTGACCATTCGGCGTTCAGGCGGCACGATTCGGTTGAAGAGAGCCCTCCGGGAGACCACGGAGGCGTCCTAACGAAGGTTCGAGCCCCCGGTCGCGATTGCGGCCGGGGGTTTTCGATTTTGGTTAGGTTGCGAGACCCCACGCTCTATTTATTTTGACGCCGGTACAGTTCGTTGGCGCAACCAGCTCACTCCCTCGACCAATCACCATCCTGTGAGGTTCCATGATCGCTGACCGCTCGCGTCGTTTCGCCGAGAAGATTCTGGCCGACGCCGACATCGTCATCAACGGAAGTCACCCCTGGGACATTCAGGTCCGTGACGAAGCGCTCTATCAGCGGGTTCTCCTTCACGGCTCGCTAGGGTTGGGCGAGGCGTACATGGACGGGTGGTGGGACGTCGAGCAGCTGGACGAGTTTTTCAACCGCGTGCTCGCGGCCGAGGCCGATCTTCGGGTATCGAACAACGCGACCGAACTCCTCGCCGACGCCAAGGCGCGGGTCATGAACCTCCAGTCCCGCCGTCGCGCGCGGCACGTAGTCGAGGAACACTACGACATCGGGAACGATCTCTACATGTCGTTCCTGGACCCCTACAACCAGTACACGTGCGGTTTCTTCGAAGAGGGTGACGACCTGAACGCCGCTCAGGAGCGAAAACTCGACACGATCTGCCGCAAGCTGGCGCTGTCGCCGGACGATCGCGTGCTCGACATCGGCTGTGGCTGGGGGGGATTCGCACGCTTTGCCGCCGAGCGCTATGGCTGTCACGTGACCGGAATCACGATCTCCGATCAACAGCTCGAGTACGCCCGCAAGGTCTGTCGTGATCTGCCGGTCGAGATCGTCAAGGTCGACTACCGCGACCTCGAGGGCACCTTCGACAAAGTGCTCGTGTGCGGTATGATCGAGCATGTCGGTTACAGGAACTACAAGTTGCTGATGCGCGCCGTCCGTCGGGTGATGTCCGAAGCCGGTGTCTTTCTTCTCCACACGATCGGAACCAGCCGCTCGACGACCCGCGCCGAGCCGTGGCTCCAAAAGTACATCTTCCCAAACCACATGCTGCCGTCGATTCCTCAGATCGGCGCCGCGATCGAAGGATCGTTCGTGATGGAAGACTGGCAGAACTACAGCGCCCATTACGACAAGACGCTGATGGCGTGGTGGGCGAACTTCGACCACCGGCGCGACGAGCACCTGGCCGCCTACGGGCGACGCTTCTTCCGGATGTGGAAGTACTACCTGCTGTCATCGGCAGGGACGTTCCGCTCGCGGCGCAACCAGCTGTGGCAGGTCGTCCTGTCGCCGCGCGGTCTGCGCGGCGGTTACTCGCCCCTCAGGGACTGGGTGCCGGCGGCGAGCGCCGCCTCCACTGCGTGAGTCCCGTCCAGGCGGTCGCACCGTCGGCGGCGCACCGAAATCCAACCATGTCGAGCCCGATGTCGGGCGGGTTTGCGTGCCGGTAGCTAACCCTCAGGCAGTACGGGTTGTTGCCCCAGCCGCCGCCGCGAAGCGCGACGAACCCCGGGCGGCCGGGGAACTCGCTCGCGGTCCACTCCCACACGTTGCCGGCCATGTCGAGCACGCCGAACGGCGAGGCGCCGTCCGGGAATCGCTCGACCGGGGCGGTCGTCTCATAGCCGTCGGCGGCGCTCGGCGCGCAACACTGAACGGTGCCGAAGTTGGCACGGCGTCCGGCTGAATCTTGTGGCGCGTCGTCGCCCCACGGGTAGCGCCGCCCGTCGGTCCCGCGAGCGGCGAACTCCCACTCTTTCTCGGTCGGCAACCGCAGGTCGTAGAACCGGCAAAACGCGTCCGCGTCCCCGGCCGAAACCTGGACCACCGGATGGTTCTCGCGATCCGCGATCGATGAACCCGGTCCGAACGGCTGTCGCCAATCGGCGCCCGACACCCGGCGCCACTTTCCATCCCACACGTTCCCGACACCCGACTGCTCGGCATCGGTGCGGTGGCCAGTCGAATTGACGAACGCCGCGAACATCCGGTTTGTGACCTCGGTGCGCATGAGCCGAAACGGCTCGACCGTAACTTGCCGCGGCGCCTCGTCGGGCTCGCCCTCAGCATCGCCCGTTACGAAGGTCCCACCCGGGATCTCGACCAGGTCGAGGCCCGATGAAGTCGCCGAGCCGCACCCGGCGGCGGCGACCGTCAACGCGATCAGCGCCAGGCTGGCGGCGGCGATCAATCGATCAGAACCGTGAGAACGAGACACGATTCGAGTCTACGAGGCCGGTGATCGTCCTGACCAGCGCGGTCCGATTCGTTAGGTTTGGGCCCAGATGCCCTCTCTCGATGCGATCCTGCGGGCCAATCCCGACTACGTAGACTCGCTCTACAGGCAGTTTTTGGAAGATCCCGAGTCGGTCGATCCCACCTGGGCGCTCTTCTTCGCTGGTTACCAGTGGAAGGGCGACGGGGTGGGCGCTGAGAACGGAGCCGACGGTGGACCGCTCGTCTTGACCTCCAGCGGCGCCGTTCCCGAGGGTGTCGCCCACACCGAGGCGGCGCATCTGCGTTGCTACGATTTGGTCCACACCTATCGCGAGTTCGGTCACCTGATTGCCGATCTCGACCCGCTGGACCGCGGGCCACGCGAACATCCGGTCCTGGCGCTATCCGAGTTCGGGTTCAGCGAGGCCGATCTCGATCAGATCGTCGAGTGTTCCGCCTACAAGGGTTTGCAGGAAGGGACGCTGGCCGAATTTCTGGAGGCCCTGAAGACGACTTACTGCGGGACGATCGGGGTCGAGTACATGGACGTAGCCGACACCGATGAGCGCGAGTGGCTGCAAGCGCGGATGGAGCCCAATCGCAACGATCCCGGGCTGTCGACCGAGGAGAAGCGCGCGATCCTGCGTCAGCTCTTGGCTGCCGACACGTTCGAGGAGACGGTTCACCGTCGATTCCCGGTCGCAAAACGGTTCTCGCTCGAGGGCGGAACGTCGCTCATCCCGGCGCTGACGACGATCGTCGAGCAGGCGTCGGCCTCGGGTGTCGACGAGATCGTGATGGGGATGGCTCATCGCGGCCGGCTGAACGTCCTGGCCCTCGTGCTCGGCAAACCGTACGAGCACTTGCTGGCCGAGTTCGAGGAGCGGCCGATGCCGGCCGAGGCGCAGGGGTACGGCGACGTCAAGTACCACCTTGGTTACTCCAACGACTATCAGACGTCGACCGGTCGCAACGTCCATGTGGCGCTGGCGTTCAACCCAAGCCATCTCGAGGCGGTCAACCCGATCATCCAGGGGAACGTCCGTGCCAAGCAGCAGGTGTTCGACGACGCCGAGCGGCGTCGCGCGATCCCGGTCCTCATCCACGGCGACGCGGCGTTCGTAGCCCAGGGTGTGGTCGCTGAGACGCTGGTGCTCAGCCGTCTCGACGCGTACCGGACGGGGGGCACGATCCACGTCATCATCAACAACCAGGTCGGGTTTACGACCGATCCCGACGAAGGTCGCTCGACCCGCTACGCGTCGGATATCGCGAAGATCGTCCATGCGCCCGTTTTCCACGTCAACGGCGACGATCCGGAGGCCGCTGTCCACGCCGCTCGATTGGCCGTCGGCTACCGGCAGGAGTTTCAGCGCGACGTCGTCATCGACCTGATCTGCTATCGCCGCTACGGTCACAACGAGCTCGACGATCCGACATTCACCCAGCCGCTGATGTACGAGCTCGTCAAACCCCACCCGTCGAACTCGACCATCTATGCGTCAGACTTGATCGCGAGCGGCGTTACCAGCCAAGAAGAAGCGGATGCGATCCGATCTGAGCTCGTGACCGAGCTGGACACCGCCCACAGCGCCGCGCAGGAGCTTCCCGAGCAGCCGTTGCACAAGCTGGGTGGCATCTGGAAGGGGCTGCGCATGAGCGGCGGGGATGCCAGCGCGGAAACAGCCGTTCCGCGCGAAATGCTCGAACGGATCGCCCGTGGCCTCGTCAGGGTGCCGGACGGATTCAACTGGCACCGCCGACTCAAGAAGTTGATGCAGGAACGAGCCGGCATGGTGATCGAAGATCGCGACATCGATTGGGGGTGCGGCGAGTCGTTGGCGATCGGCTCGTTGCTTCTGGAAGGGACCCCGGTTCGATTCTCGGGTCAGGACACCAGCCGCGGCACGTTCAGCCATCGGCACTCGGTCTATATCGATCAGAAGACCGGCGAGAGATACGTGTCGCTCAACCACCTCGATCCGCAGCAAAACGAGCTCCACATGATCAACAGCCCACGGTCCGAGCTGGCCGCGCTCGGCTTCGAGTACGGCTACTCGGCCGCCGAGCCATGGACGCTGGTTGTGTGGGAGGCGCAGTTCGGCGACTTCGTCAACGGGGCGCAGGTCGTAATCGACCAGTTCTTGGCGAGCGGTGAGTACAAGTGGCGCCGGATGTCGGGGTTGGTGATGCTGCTCCCGCACGGCTACGAAGGCCAGGGGCCCGAACACTCGAGCGCGCGACTCGAGCGGTTCCTCGAGCTGTGCGCCGAGGACAACATCCAGGTGTGCAACCTGACGACGCCGGCACAACTCTTCCACGCGCTCCGCCGACAGATCCACCGCGATTTTCGCAAGCCGCTCATCATCATGAGTCCGAAGAGCTTGTTGCGACACAAGCGAGCCATTTCGCGGATTAGCGACTTCACCGACGGGGGTTTTCGGGAGATTCTGGACGAAGTCGAGCTCGCCAACCCACAAGCGGTCCGCCGGCTGCTTGTATGTTCAGGCAAGGTTTACTACTCGTTGATCGAGACGCGGCGCGAGCGGCTGATAGAGGACGCGGCGATCATCCGGGTCGAGCAGTTGTATCCGTTCCCCGGTCGAGCTCTGCGCCAGCTCGTGGCGAGCTACCCGAACGTGCAGCAGCTGACCTGGGTCCAGGAGGAGCCGGAGAACATGGGCGCTTGGCGCAACATCCGACACCGATTGGAAGAGAACCTCCCGGCGACCGTCCGGTTATCGTACGTCGGCCGGCCGGACGCACCGTCCCCGGCGACCGGCATGTACAGTGTTCACGAGAAAGAAGAGCAGGTGTTGATCGATCAGGCGCTCTGCTAGTAGAAACGGAGACTGTCGTGGATATCATGATCCCGCCTCTCGCCGAGTCGATCACCGAGGGTGACATCGCGGCTTGGCTCGTCAAGAGCGGCGATCGGGTCGAGAAGGACCAGGCGGTGCTCGAGTTGGAGACCGACAAGGCGACGGTCGAGATCGCCGCTGAGGCTAGCGGAACGATAGAGATCCTGGTCGCGGCCGGTGAGACGGTGCAGATCGGCACCGTGGTGGGGCGGATCGCCGAGGGCGACGTGGCGGCGGAAGCACTGCCTGTGGTGCCGAAGCCGGAGACGAAACCAGACGAGAAGCCGGCACCCGTGTTGGAGCCCGCCCCGAAACAGCCGCCGCCCCCGGCCCCGAAACTCGCCCCGGTTGCTGCTCAACCCG
>DAOWHI010000249.1 GCA_030641505.1 Gemmatimonadota bacterium
CGACCACGGGCGCGCCCAACGCTTGGACAACCTCGGCCAGCGCTGCCCAGTGATCGCCGTGGAGGTGGGTCACCAGGATCCACCGGACGTCGCCACCCCACGCTTCCGCCGCCGCGATCAGATCGCTACCTCGGTCGCCTGGGTCGATAACGACCAACGAGCCGGTGTCCATCGCTTGGACCACAAACCCGTTCGTCAGTAGATCGTTGAGCACGAACCGACGTACCTGAACGTGCTCGTCGATCACAATCTCGTCTGCGCCCGTCATGCGGCTGCCACTCCGTGACGCTGGCCGACCCTCTCGATCGCCGCGACCGCATGCTCAAGCTCTTCTCTCGTGTGAGCGGCAGAGATCTGGGCCCTCAAGCGAGCCTCGCCATGTGGCACCACCGGATAGCCAAAGCCTGACACGTAGACCCCCTCGTCGAGTAACTCCTTTGACATCTGAATCGCCAACGCCGTTTCTCCGACGATCACCGGAACGATCGGGTGAACGCCTTCCGGGACATCGAACCCACGCAACTTGAGTCCGGTGCGGAAAAAGTGAGTGTTCTCTCGCAATCGCGCGACCAGCGTCGGCGATTCATCGAGCAGGTCGAACGCTGCCAGCGAAGCGTTGACGATCATCGGTGGCAACGAATTCGAAAACAGATATGGCCGGGAACGTTGACGCAGCGTCTCGATCACCGACTGCGGACCAGTTACAAATCCGCCGGCCGCTCCACCCATTGCTTTCCCAAGCGTACCGGTGGTTATGTCAATCTGACCGTGAACGCCCAACTCCTCGGCTGTGCCACGACCCCTCGCGCCCAGTACCCCAGTGGCGTGCGAGTCGTCGGTGACGAGCAGCGCGCCGTGCCGGCGACATAAAGCGACAAGCTCATCCAAGCGCGCCAGCTTGCCCTCCATCGAGAAAACGCCATCGGTGACAACCATTCGGTGCCGCGACTCGTCCTTTGCAAGCGTTTTCTCGAGAGCCGCTAGATCGTCGTGCGGATAACGATACCGTTGCGCCTTGCAGAGCCTAATGCCATCGATAATTGACGCATGATTCAACTCGTCCGAGAATACCGCATCTTCGTCCGTCAGCGTGGTAGCAAACAGTGCCTCATTGGCGTTCCAACACGACGTGTAGAGAATCGCGTCATCGGATTCGAAGAAACCCGCGATCCGGCGCTCGAGCTCAAGATGAAGCGTCTGGGTTCCACAGATAAACCTCACCGAGGCCATCCCAAACCCCCACTCATCGATCGCCTTGCGAGCTGCGTCACGCACTTTCGGATGATCCGCCAGTCCCAAGTAGTTGTTCGAGGTCAGCATCACGATCGAACGCCCGTCAACCTGCACGGTCGCGCCCTGGGGTCCCTCAAGCTGATGCTCAACCTTGTACGTCCCAGTTTCCTTCTGAGCGAGAATCTCAGTCGCCAAGTGATCAAGGAGCGCGTGAGCGTCACGCATGTCCATTCTTCCCGTGTGGATAGAAGACCACCTTGAGCGCTTCGTGGGTATCAAACGCTTCCATGCCGCTGGTGAATTCGTCCAGCCCTTGATACTCGTGTGACACGAGCGAGTCGACCTGTAACCCGTCGGCCAGCAGCGCCAGCATCCTCTCCCAGGTCGAGAACAGACGCCGCCCCGTGACTCCGTAGATAGACAAGCCCTTGAAGACAAAATGCCGCGTAAACTGCTCGATCGTAATCGCTTCCTGTGACGGGATCCCGAGCATCGATAACGAACCGCCGCCACGGGCGATCTCCAATCCCTGGTTGATAGCCGATTCGGCGCCCGACATTTCCAAGACCAGGTCAACGCCACCATCGGTCTCTTCGAGTATCCGGCCCGTCGCCTCAGTGGTGAGGTCTCCACCGGTTCGGAGCACCGTCACGCCGGTCGCGCCGCGATCCGCGCGCCAACGTTCGGCCTGTGCGATCGCCCGCTCGCTCACATCGAGGATGTAGATGTGCCCGGCGCCTTGGTGCTCGGCGATCGCCGCCGCCATGGCCCCAATCGGACCGTATCCCAAAACGGCCACCCGGGCGTCGGTCAAACGATGGTCTTGCACGGTGTGAACGGCGTTGCCCAATGCATCCAGAAAAGCGCCGATTTTCAGCGGCACAACTTCACGCGACAGGGGAATGACATTGCGTGCCGGGACGATAACGTACTCGGCGAACGTCCCATCGTGATGAAAACCGATGATCTCGGTTCGATTGCAGACGTGGGCTTGGCCGCTCCGGCAGGGTGTGCAACGCCCGCATGTTACGTGCATCTCGGCGGATACATAGTCACCAGGCTGGAGATCATCCCGGCCTGGTTCCGGGCCCACCACGTCGATTTCGCCACAAAACTCGTGACCGTACACGCGGGGGGGGTGAATCATGTGTCGCACCGATGGATCCCAGTGATAGATGTGCCGGTCAGAACCGCAGATCGCTGCAGCTTGGACGCGCACCCGTACTTCCCCAACTCCCGGCTCGGGGATCGGCACGTCGGTGACGGTCGTCCCAGCCGCTCCAGCCTTGGCGTTGATCTTGACAACCGCCTGCATGCCGCTGCCCTTCAGGTAGACGCTCGCGCCGCCGCACCCATCGGCTGGGGGGCGTCACCGACGTGTTCCAGAAATCGCTCAGCGTCGATCGCGGCTCGGCACCCGGCTGCTGCTGCGGTCACTGCCTGACGATAGACGTGATCGTGGACGTCACCGCCGACAAACACACCGTCTATTTCGGTGTGCGATCGACCAGGCTCCCTTTGCAGCAGGTACGCCTGATCGTCCATCGGTAGCTGCCCCTTGAAAATAGTGGTGTTCGGGATGTGACCGATGGCAAGGAAGAAACCCTTCACCGGTTTCTCCCACCGTTCATCCGTAACCGTATTCCAGAGCTTGACCAACTCGACTTCGGTGTCGCCCACGATCTCCGTCGCATGGGTGTTCCAAATGAACTCGATCTTTGGGTTATCAAACGCGCGGTCCTGCATGATCTTTGACGCCCGCAGCTCGTCCCGGCGGTGAACCACGGACACTTTGCTCGCGAACCGGGTCAGAAAGATCGCCTCCTCCATCGCTGTGTCGCCGCCGCCAACGACGACCAGCTCCTGATCTTGAAAGAAATACCCATCGCACGTCGCACAGGTGGAGACACCGTGACCCAGCAGACGATCTTCACCCGGAATCCCGAGCATCTTGGCTGATGCGCCCGAGCAGATAATCAGCGTCCGGGTTTCGATTGGCGAGCCTTCGATCTCGAGCCGGAAGGGGCGCTGGGAGAGATCAGCGGCAGTCGCGTCGCCCGATACGAATCGTGTCCCGAACCGAGCCGCCTGATCTTTTATGAGTTGGATGAGCTCCGGCCCCTGAACTCCCTGTGGGAAACCAGGATAGTTCTCGACATCAGTGGTCAGCGAGAGCTGCCCCCCCGCTTCGACGCCGAGAACAACGAGGGGCTCCAGGTTGGCTCGGGCCGCATAGACCGCGGCCGTCAGGCCGGCGCAGCCCGATCCCAGAATGACAACGTTTTCGACACTCTTGTCGCTGACGCTCACTTGGGCCTCCGTCTCACTGGCCGACTTCAGACGACGCTGGCTCCGTGTTCCCTTCGGGCGCTACTGCCTTGCCCTCGATCCGCATCTTCGCCAAGCCCAAGCCGGCGTCGCAGAGCGCCACGCGGATAGCCACGAACTGCTTCGCCAGCTTGTCGGCTGGTTGAACGTCTGGTAGCCGGATGATGGCCCTGGTCCTTCCATCGGACCCAGCACGGGTCGTCACCTGGGCGTTCGGCGCAACGACCCGCACGATTTGCTTCACCTGCTTGTCTCGGGCACGATAGTTCGAGCGAGCATCGGTGTGGTAGTCGAGATCGAAGGGCATAGCATACGTCAGGACCGCGTCCGACCATGGGCCCAGGGCGGAAGGATCGGAGTCGCCCTGGTACCGTTCTTCCTTCCCCTCCAGCGCACGCAGTACCTCTTTTTCCTTGAGCTCACCGTAGCCGTCACGTTCGGTGCCTAGCTCGTGCTGGACCGAGATCCCCAGCGAGTTGTCTGTCGCGGTGGTGACCAGATGGTAGGTTCCACTGCCGTCTCCGCGGTCTACCGCCTCGGACTCCGAAACCACCTCGACCTCGGTAGAACCGAACTCCTGGGCCGTTTGGCCGGTCGCCTGGGCCGGCAGAATCGCACTGATCGAGACGAAACCGATGAGGACCTGTGGGAGCCAACCTGACTGCATAGTGAATCTCCTCTTAAACGTAGTTGGGCAAAAGGTGATTTTCTGCTATAAGCCGGTTCGAACGACGAGCGGGGAGCAAGCTGCCCCCCGCTCAAACGGTTGGTTGGCCCGCCTGGACTCGAACCAGGAGTCTCTTGATCCAGAGTCAAGCGTGTTGCCAATTACACCACGGGCCAATCAGCCCAGAAACGTAACGTCCGGCCCTTTCCTGGGGCAACAAAGCGAGGGTATACTTACGGTAAGGACTTATGCCTTTTTTCGTGCCTAGAATCTGGCTGTTGCTAGCGGTTGGCTGGATGGCAGGGTTGACTGCAGCGTGTGGCGGCAGCGAGTTCTCGCCGCCCCTCCCGATCGTCCAAATCATCCTCGGTATCGGCGATTGCGGCGGTCTTCGCGTGGGCGAGATGTGCACGCTCGAGGTGACCGCGATCGATTCAGGTGGCTCGGTCGTGACCGATCCATCGCTCCAATGGTCGTCGAGCGATCAATTCGTAGCCAGGGTCGACTTTCTAGGCAATGTGACCGGCTTCCGGGCTGGCAATGCAACGATAGTGGTGCAGACGACAGACTCGGTGATCATGGAGGATACTACGCTTACCGTGGGCGAAGCTCTCCCGCCGCCACCGGACCCGGACGGACCCTAGGTTGTGAATATCAGGAGGCTCAGATGAACATCCCAGTACGAAGCACCCTACTCGCGCTGCTCTTGTTCGTTCTCGTCACTGGCTGCGACGAGAGCGGGCCGACGGCGATCGAGATCCCGATCGAATCCCTCGAGATCACCGGAAGCGGTTGCGCGGTGATGATCGAGGGCTCGGAGTGTACGGTCGGGGTTATCGCCATGACCCCGGAGGGTCAATCGATCATCAATCCAGTGCTGAGGTGGTCCTCCATGGGCTCAGCCGTCGCCATTCTCAACCAGCGCGGGCGCATCAGGGCGGTGGCTCCGGGGCAGGCGACCGTGAGGGTCGAAAACACGACTGGCACGGTGTCGGACGAGACGAGGGTTACGGTCCTCATCAACACCGGCCCCAAGTAGGACACCGGTCTCGCTACCGGGTTTGCCTTAGAGCCCGCTGCTGCTGGTTGCGCTCGACGGCCAGCGTGATTAGCCGATCGCATAGCTCGGAGAACGACACACCGGTGGCCTCCCACAACCGCGGGTACATGCTCATCCGAGTAAAGCCGGGAATCGTGTTGATCTCGTTGAGATAGATCTGCCCGGTTTCACCGTCGAGAAAGAAATCGACCCGCCCCATTCCACTGGCGTCGATTGCGACGAACGCGTCTATCGCCAGCTCTCGAACCTCGATCGCCGTCTTCTCCGGTAGATCGGCCGGGACGACCAGCTCGACTTTGTCATCGAAGTACTTGTCCTCGTAATCGTAGAACTCGTGGCCGGGAATGATCTCCCCAACCACCGATGCTTCCGGCGCGTCATTGCCAAGAACGGCACACTCGAGCTCGCGGCCGACGATCGCCGCTTCGACGAGCAGCTTGCCGTCGTATTGAAACGCCTCCTCGATCGCTGGCTCGAGCCCCCCCAGCGTGCAGACCTTGCTAATCCCGATCGACGAACCGCTGTTGGCCGGCTTCGCGAAGCACGGGAACCCGATCTTTGACGCCACCTCCCCCTTGAGCCGCGCGGCATCGCCTCGCCACTCCGACAACTTGAAGACGAGATACGGGCCAACCGGCAAGCCGGCCGCGGTCCAGAGCGACTTGGCGACCGCCTTGTCCATGCCGAGCGCGCTCCCCAACACACCCGCGCCGACGTACGCAACACCGCCGAGCTCAAGCATGCCCTGCAGTGCGCCGTCCTCGCCCAACCGACCGTGTATCAGCGGGAAGACCACGTCGAGTGGCCGATCGAGTCCAGACTCCGCGGGTAACACACCACCGCCGACCGGGATCAATGCACCACTGCGCTCCGGATCGGCGAGCAAAGTCACTGGTGCTGTGCCTTCGATATCGCCCTCGAGCGCCCCGCTCGCGCCGGCCCGCTCGATCAATCGATCGACCGCGTCGCGGGCGATCAACCACCGACCCTCTTTGGTGATTCCGATCTGGACGATCTCGTATTTGTCGGGATCGAGTGCATCCAACACCGACTGCGCGGACATCAGGCTCACCTCGTGCTCGCTTGATCGTCCGCCGAACAGCACCCCAACACGGATCCGCTTTTCGCCAATCATCGTCTGCCGATCGTCATGCGAATCTCGCCAGTGTGTCGACCAGTAAACCGTGGACTTCGGGGCCACCGGCCGCAACCCAACCCGAGTCGCGGTGCGCGTCAGTGCCGCTCCAATCCGTGACGATCCCACCGGCCTCGGCGATCAGCAGCTCGCCTGCGGCAATGTCCCACAGGTTGAGCCCGATCTCCCAGAAACCATCGACTCTTCCAGCAGCCACGTATGCCAAGTCGAGCGCCGCCGACCCCGCCCGACGCATATCGCCAACGTTCTCGAACAGTGCCGCGAACGCCGCCAGGTAGAGATCGATGTGGTCGGGATGACGGAAGGGAAAGCCGGTCGCTACTAACCGCCTGTCCGGTCGCGGCGGGTCCGCCACGCGAATCGGCTGAGCATCGTCCGGTTGGCCACTATCGAGGCGGGAGCCCTCCCCGACACGGGCCGTGAACCACTCGCCGCGGACCGGGTCGACGACGACGCCCACTTGCGGAGCATCGCCTTCGATGAGGGCAATCGAAACCGCGTACATCGGAAAGCGGTGCATGAAGTTGGTCGTCCCGTCTAGCGGATCGATCACCCACGTGTGGGCGGATCTGCCCGATCGCTGGCCCGACTCCTCGGCCATCATCGCGTGGTCGGGAAACGCACGCTGGATCCGCTCAACGATCGCCTCTTCGGCGGCACGATCGATAGCCGTGACAAAGTCCCGTGACTGCTTGTCGGCAACCTCATACTGACCTGCGGACTCCGCCGCGGCTCTCAACACCGCCACCGCATCGGCGGCCGCCTCTCGAGCCACCGCTAGCGCATCGGCGGTCTCGACCGCATCAGCCACCGCCGTGACGGGCCGGCTGGATCCGGTCGCGCAGGTACGCGGCGACTTCGTTTGGCGCCACCGTTGCCGTTTCCGCGTCGCGGCGGCTCGCCACCTCAACGACACCCTCTTCGACGCCGCGATCACCGACGACGACCCGCCATGGAACCCCGATCAGGTCGGCGTCGGCGAACTTCGATCCAGCGCGATCGGCGCGATCGTCCAGCAGCACTTCGAGATCCACGGCTTGACAAGCGTCGTAGATATGCTCGGCGGTTTGCACAACGACCTCGGAATCCATGTTGAGCGGGATCACCTCGACCTCGTAGGGAGCGATCGCAACCGGCCAGATGATGCCCCGATCGTCGTGATTCTGCTCGATCGCGGCAGCGATGACGCGGGTCACCCCAATACCGTAGCTACACATCTCGAACGGCACCGGCGAGCCGCTCTCGTCTAGAAACGTGGCATTCATCGCGACCGAGTACTTGGTCCCGAGCTGGAAGATGTGACCGACCTCTATCCCCCGTGTCTCCTTCAGAGGTTGGCGACACTGGGGGCAGGGGTCACCCTCGACCGCCAAGGAAACGTCTGCCCATTCCTCTGGCTCAACGTCGCGGCCGATCTCGAGCCCAGTGACGTGCCGATCGGTCTGGTTGGCACCAGCCACCAAATTCCCGTGCCCCGCCAGTGAGTAATCGGCGATGATCCGAACGGTGTCCGGCAACGTGTGCGGACCCGCAAAGCCAACCTCGGCACCGGTCACCTCTTTGACGCGATCGGGCTCGGCCATCTCGACTCGCTCGACGGCCAGCAACCGGCGGAGCTTGGACTCGTTGATCTCGCGATCGCCCCGCACCAGTGCAGCGATCGTCTTCCCGTCAGTCTCAAAAAGCAACGTCTTCACGAACGAATCGGCCGGCTTCCCGAGCAGTTGCGACACCTCGTCGACCGTTGTCTTGCCGGGTGTGTCGACGACTTCGAGCGGCGCGAGCTGGTGACCATCCGGCAATTCGTGGTCCCGCTGGGCACTCTCGGCGCGCTCGCTGGCCGCACCGTAGCCGCACGCAGCACACGAAAGGATCGCGCTCTCGCCGGTGCCCGCCAACACCATGAATTCGTGATTCACCGTGCCGCCAATCTCACCGGCCTCAGCTTCCACCGCGCGATAACCCAACTCGCAGCGGTCGAAGATCGCACAGTAGGCGTCGTGGAACTTCTGATATGTATCTGCCATCGACGCTTCGTCGGCGTCGAACGAGTAGGCATCCTTCATGAGAAACTCGCGTGCCCGCATGACCCCGAACCGGGGCCGGATCTCATCCCGATACTTGGTCTGGATCTGGTACACCGACAGCGGCAGCTGGCGGTAGGATCGAACCTCGCGTCGGATCAGGTCGGTGACGATCTCTTCGTGGGTCGGTCCGAGCGCGTACTCGCGGTCGTGACGATCGGTGACCCGCATCATCAGCGGTCCATACAGATCCCACCGACCGGTCTCCTGCCACAGCTCGGCCGGATGGAGGATCGGCGGGAGCAGCTCGACCGCGCCCATTCGATCCAATTCCTCGCGAATGATCCGCGACACCTTGCGGATGCTCCGCAGCAGCAAGGGCAGGTAGGTATACACGCCCCGCGCCACCGGTCGCAGCAGCCCCGCCCGGATCATCAGGCGGTGGCTCGCAACCTCGGCGTCGGCGGGATCCTCCTTGAGCGTGGGGATGAGCGCACGGGACCAACGCATGGGGCGGGTAGTGTAGGTGGTCGGTGGAGGCCGAGCAACGCGGCCCGCTCGCTAGCGGGTCTCGTAGACGATCCGATAGATCGCAC
>DAOWHI010000276.1 GCA_030641505.1 Gemmatimonadota bacterium
AGGGCGTGGCGGTCTGTAGAGAGTCGTTCACGGTTGTTGGTTGGACTGGCTCTTCGGCGGACGCCAGCTCGGCCGCGTGCTCGGCTTGCCACTCTGCGCGGCGGATTCTCGACCGGCCGAGCGACTGCTCGATGGTCGTCACCTGGGCCTCGAGCACTTCCTCGGCCTCGGCCTGCAGCCGGCTGTCGAGCGTGGTGTACACGCGGTAGCCACCTCTCCAGACTTCGTCGGTGCCCAGCATCTCCTCGAGCTCGCGGCGCACGTGCTCGGCGAAATACGACCGTGGGCCCTCCATCGGCTGTCGCGGAGCCAAATCGATCGGTTCCTGCTTGGCGGCTTGTGCCGCGTCGCGATCAACCGCACCCACCGCGACCAAATTGTTCAGCACGACTGAGCGCCGGGTCTGCGCCGCATCCATGTTGACGCGCGGGCTCTGCCGTGAGGGGGCTTGGATGATCCCGGCCAACAGCGCCGCTTCGGGCAAGGTCAGCTCGGTTGCCGGCTTGTTGAAGTACAACTGCGCCGCCGACTCGATGCCGTAGGCGCCGCTTCCGAAGTACACCTGATTGATGTACATCCCAAGGATACGGTTCTTGGTGTAGCGGCGCTCGATCTCTTGCGCCAGAATCATCTCCTTGAACTTCCGCACGAACCGTTTCTCGGGAGTCAGAAAGAGATTCCGGGAGAGCTGCATACTGATCGTGGACGCGCCCTGACCCGTCGGCTGGCCCGTGATCAGGTTGTTCCACGCAGCACTCAAAACGCGCCGCGGGTTGATCCCGTCATGTTTGTAGAAGGCCCGGTCTTCGGTCGCCAGAATGGCCCGGATGAAGTGCTGCGGAACTCGCTCCAGCGGGATCACTTCGCGGCGCTCGCTCGCGAACTCGGCGATCAGCTCACCATCTCGCGAATAGACCTTTGTGATCAAGCTGGGTTGCCAGTTCTCGAGGCGCGCTATCGACGGCAGGTCTTCTCGCACGCGCTGGTAGACACCGAGGAAGGCGCCGATCCCGAGACAGGCGAACAGAAGCGCCACCAGCGTTATGACGTTGGCGCTTCGCGACAAACGACCGAGTTGCGCTCGAGGAGCCATTTCGAGGCGTTAATCTAGTCGGGATTTTGGTGACGGGCGGTGCTGACCCGAGTTGGAGTCGGTGCTAGGCGCTCAGTGTCGAAGACCGACGATGTGCCATTCCCGCAACCCCTGATTCCACGCCAGCCATAACGTCGCTGGGTTGGATACCCAACCGCCGAGCGGGCTCCGGCTCCACACTCTCAGGGTCGCGAGGTCATCCTCGGGTTGCCCGCGGCGTTCGACTGGACCACTCGGGGACGGAAGCGGAATCCGCCGACGGGTCACGGTCCCCTTGCTCTCGAGGTCGGGATCGGGGGCATCCCAATCAAACTCGTAGCGGTATTCGCCCGTGCCGCCAAAGTGCTCGATCCAGTTGTCATCGAACGTCAACGCGCCGTCGCTGATTGCGACGTTCTCGATCGGCGATACCTGGGCGAACCAGTACCGTCCGGTTGCGTCTCGCCGCTGACGTAAGACCTCGAGTAGCTGGCGAGCGTTTGCGGGATCAGAGTACTGTGCCGCGTCGACCGCCCCGGCGAGCTGCTGGTCGGTAAACGACATGACGAGCTTTGCGCCCCAGTAGGCATCGGCCGGCGTGGCATTGTTGAACGCCGGGTTGGGCAGATTCGGTCGCCAGTCGCCGGGGTTGTAGTTGTCGAGCGAGTAGTACCCGAGTGCAGGCGGTGTCTCCGGTGTCGGGATCTTCTGCCACGACGCTCGGTACGCGCCGAGTGACGTCAGTCGCCGGCCCATCATGCTCAGATCGAACAGGTTCTCGACTCCGTCGCGAGGGATGTGTCGATCGGCCGCCGCCGACCCGAGTGTCGACCCGAAATCGATCAGGTAGTGCTTGACGTAACCGATGCGAGTGCCGCCAGCGGGTTGCTGCGCCGCGGGAACGAACATGTCGAGCGAGTTCCCGCCCTTTACGTCGGTGTGGTTGAGCCACGCGGCGATCGAGTAGAGACCACGAAGGTCGCGGCGATGCTCGTGCGGGATGACGTCGTTCGGGTCGTCGAAGCGCACGCCCGAATAGCTGAACGGCCCGATCGGGATCCCGTCCAGGAAGCGGCTCGCAAGAGCGCGAATCGTGCCGTCCGGACGACGTGGGTAACGATCCAGGACTTGCTCCAGAAAGAGCGCTTTCGTCAGCCGCCGGTCGCCTTCACCGGTCACCGAGTACACAACCGGGCGGGCCAGGTCGTCGGCGAGAACCATCTCGAGATCGTCGTCTAGCACGAGTGCGTCGGGATCGAGCAAGTAGATGTAGTTCTCCGGCGTGTTGTACCCGGCTGCCCACACGAGGTTGGTCGTCACGACCTCGGCGCCGCTGGCCAGCTCCGGCATGTCGGGCGGATCGAACTTGATGATCCACCGTGCGCCGGTCGCGTCCTTGGCGTTAAAGCCCGGTGTCACGCCTTCGGCCTTGATCGACGTCACCGTCAACGGATCGGTCGGGCCTTCGAGCCGCCGGGGACCGCGCCGGACAGCGTCCGGCGACAGCGGTGAAACGCTGTTGCGGTGCGTAAACCATGTCGAGTTGACGATGCCGTCCGACGGATCCGCGTTCCACGCTTCGCCGCCGCTCGACCCGCCGCCGCCGAAGAGACTGCTGCTCGCCACCTCGTAGAAGAGCGGGAGTCTCTGCTCCTCGGGCTCGACGATCGCCAGCGTATCCGCCATCGGACGAGAGTTGTAATGCCAGGGCTGCACCTTCGGGCCGCCACCACAGGCGACGACCAGCGTCGAGCCCAGAATCGAAAGCGCCGTGACTATCGTTTTCGCGCGCATTAGAACACGTCCGATACTGTGAAGTTTAGGCTGATCCCCTCACCACCCTTGGCGAGGCCCACCCCGAACAGGTGCCCCGTGGGCCCGTAGCCGCGGAACTCGATGCCATATGAATACTCGTCGGTGAAATCGACATCGCCGATATCGTCGCCAACGCCGCCGAGGTCGTAGAAGATCTGGGTCTCGATCGCCGCCGCCCGCGCGTGCGGGTCGTCGGTGCGACCGCGCCACAGGGCGAACCGATAAGCGACGCTTCCCCAGCCGGCCGCTCGATCGCGAAAACGATGTGAAGAAAAGCCGCGCAGCGTGCTGCTGCCCCCGAGCGACGGCAGATGGGAGAACAGAATCTCGTCGTCGCTGCCGTCGGGGTCGGCCTCTTCGACACCAGCCATGAACGACAGGTTATGAAACTCGGTTCCGAGATGGACCGAGGCTGAGCCGCCGAACGTGGTCCACTCGAGCGGGATGTCGTTCTGTGTGCTGTACGTCTCCCACCAACCCTTGATGATCGCGCCCATGGTTGGACGTCCTCCGGGATTTCGTGTGAGATCGATGATGACGGTGGCGTTGGGGACGACGTACTCCTGGCGATCGGCGTCCAACCCCGGAGCCTCGTCGATGATTCCCAGCTCGACCAGCTCCTCGACCCTCGGGTCGGAACCGGCGCTGCGCCCATCGTTGATATCCGATTTCTCGTACCGGACTCCGGCGTGGCCCGAGATCCGGTGGTGTCGAGGGACGCTGACTTTCGCCTCCACGCCGTAACGCTCCCAGCCGTACGTTGATCGATCGTCTTCGTCGCTGTCGGGCCCAAGCCCCCAGAACTGCTCTCGGGTCTGGTCGTCGTAGTAGCCGGTCAGCGTGACCGCGGGTTGGCTGAGGGGGTTATTCCACCCGAAATAACCCGTGTACCGTTGATAGATAGCCATTGAGATACTGCTCGTAATCCCAAACTGGGGCCCGGTAGTCCGAATGCGATCGTTGTGGACGTTGAGGCCGACCGAGAGCCCGGGTCGTCCACCCCACCACGCGGTCGGCTCGTAGTGGCGCGGGAAGCATGCCGCGAACCCGGCGCCTCCAAGCCCGGCGGCCAGATTGCCGCAATGATCGTCGATGTACTTTCCGGCAGCGTACAGCAGACCGCCCTTTTTCTTGCGCTCGACTTGAAAACCTTCGGGTGACTGCGGGCGCTGAGGATCGTCGTACGGAAGAACGCCGGCCGGTAGTTGTTCCTGCGCCGCGACCGGA
>DAOWHI010000140.1 GCA_030641505.1 Gemmatimonadota bacterium
ACGGTGATCCGCACCCCCTCGGCCATGCTGCCGTCCGGGTGGGGCCACAACTCGACGCTGGCTACGGTGCCGGTGGCCGACGCGTGAACCGGGGCCGAAATGAAGCCATCGGCGGCGGCGATCTTGTCGCCCCGCTCGACCTTGTCGCCCCGCGCAACCAACAATCGGGCCGGCTTGCCGGCGTGCTGCCGCAGCGGCAAGACGACCTCGGCCGGAAAGCCCATTCGACGAATGGGAACATGTTCGGTCAGGTGTTTCGAATCCGCTGGGTGAACGCCGTGACGGAACCCCGAGCGCAGAATCATGCTCGGCTCAGTTGTACGGGGCGGCCCGAGCGATCCACTTGTCGAGGTCTTTTTCTTTCGGGTTGAGCGGCGTACCCGGGTGGATGATGTCGGCCGGGCACCGTTCGGCTGCCATCACCATCTCGGCGAACTTCCCGGCTCGCGGGTCCTTTATGTACGCCTGCTTGTTGTCGTCGTAGGCGAACATCTTGGCGTTGAGGTCGGTGCACTCGTTGCACGTGGTGCAGCGCAACGTCTCGATCGACGGCTCGAGCGCCAGCCCCTCTTCTTCTTCCTCCTCTTCTGGCTCCACAGCGACCGCTGGCGCGGGCGCGACCGCCAGGGCCGCTGCTTGCGCGACCGCAGCCGGGGCCGCCGCCGGCTTCCCGTCGACGAACAACCCATCCAGACCGATCGGCTCCAAACCCGGCGTCGCCTCAGCCGTAGCCAGCAGGTCGGCCACCGTCCGGTCTCCACCCCCGCGCAGCAACCCCTCCGCGAGACGCCGCGCGATCACGCGTGGGTACTCGGCTCGGAGCTCGGCCATTTGAGCTTCGTACTCGCTCCGCAACTGGGCCTCGCGCTGGCTGAACTCGGTCTCCAGATCGGCCTCCGCGTCGGCCACATCGAGACCGCCCAGCTCGCGCAACTGGGACCAGAACAGGAGACGGACCTCGGCCAGCTCCGCGATCTCCGGCGAAACCGTCAGCTTGGCCAGCTTGCGCTGGTCGTCGATCGTGTAGACGAACGGCTTTCGGTCCTCGCGTTCGGCGATCGGCAAGTCGAGGTACTCGTGGAACAGGATCTCGGCGTCGTCGTCGCCATTGGCCATCGCGTGGAAGTGCTTCTTGAAACGCGTCTCGGTGGCCGCCCAGTCGGCGATCGTGAGCGGCAGCTCCATGCGTTGTGTCTCGTCTTCATCGTCCAAGTACTCCAGCTCGTACATCGGCCACCGATCGTCGACAGCGGGATTGCCGACCAAGTCGAGACAGTCGGCGATCGTGTCGCCCGCATCGGGATCGAACGTCAGCAGCGGAAACGCGCGGCTCTCGAGCGCCAGCCGCGCCGCGTGCGGCGCCCATTCGTCGGACAACCCATGCTCGACCGGACACGGCGTATAGATGCTGAACACCGCCGGCCGCCGTGACTGGAGCCCCTTGAGGATCCCGGCGATCATGTGCGATGGTGACGCCTGCGAAGATTGGTGCACGAACACCCCACGGTGCGCGAGCGCGATCAGCGACAGCTCTTTGCGGGTCTCTTCCTTCCCGTGCTGCGCCGCGCCGTAAGCCGACATGTCGGCGACCTGGCCGGTGTACCCGCTGGTGCACGCTTGCCCACCGGTATTTGAGTAGACCTGCGTGTCCAGCACCATGACGCGAATCGGCTTCCCCGACGCCATCAGCCGCGACAGGTTCTGAAAACCGATGTCGAGCATCGCTCCATCGCCGCCGATCGCCAGAATCGGAGGGCAAAGCCCGAACTCCTCGTCGCTGAACTGGTGCCAATCGAACGCCTCGAAAAACGGCTCGTGCTCGTCCGGATCGTAAGCATCCTCGGCCAACAAACGGGCCCGGCGCACGGCAACGAACGCGTCGCCCATCTTGCGCATGTGGCCTTCGAAGATCCCGATGGCGATCGACGGCGCGTCCTGGAATAGATGGTTGACCCACGGGTACGGGTATGGGTTGTAGGGATACGTGCTGGCCCAAACCGACGAGCAACCCGTGGCGTTGGTGATCCCCAATGACGCCCTGCCGTGACCGCCGGGGCCCTCGACGTAGCGCCAGCGAATGTCCTTGAGCTCACGGACCGTGTCCGCCAGCCGTTTTACCGCGTCGCGCTTCTCTCCCGTCAGTGGCACATCCACCGTCTCCTCGTCGGTGACGACCGAAACGTCGAGATTGGCGTCGGCGGCGAGCAGCGATCGCGCCTTGGTGTCGAGATCGGCGATCAGCTGATCGATCTCGGCCACGAACCGCTCGACCTTGGGGTGCACCAGCGCCTCCACGGTCGAGGTAACCAGATGCACGGCGGTCTTCTCACCACACCCCATACACGCACCATCACCACCGACCATCGAGCGGTAGTTGACCTTCTTGAGCAGCAGCGACGGCAGCACTCCGATCCCCTGCTCGAGGTCGCGGATGTTGATGTACCGATCGTCGGTGTCGG
>DAOWHI010000172.1 GCA_030641505.1 Gemmatimonadota bacterium
CGTGTGGGGTCGAACTGTCCCGTTACGAGCCGTGAAACGATACAGCCGTATGCGGGAAGCACTTTGTGAGCGTGGATCATTGGGAATCGGTTGCCGTACGCGACCAGGATCGGGCTCATAACTCCGGTAAGCTCCGGAGGCAGAACCACGTGACCTGGCACTGGAACTCGTCGCCGGTCGTCAACATCGTTGTACCAGTGCACCCGATAGAGGTTGAGGGCCTCCGGCGTGTCGGGATCGATCGTATCAAGCGCTCTTTGCAGCCGCTTGTCGATCGTCACTGGGTCCGCGAGTTCCGACAGAGTGGGTAACGCGACGCCGCGCTCGCGAAACAGCGCAGTCGTACGATCGCGAGCACTCTGATCAATGACGTCGTATTCCAACTCGAGTGGGTTCATGTCACGCCATCTTGCTCATCGCGCAGCTATAGCCTCCGCATGCGCGTCCAGAGTTGTTCTGCTTGCACCTGCGCTTCCTCCCGAATCGCGGACATCTCGGATGCCACCCGGGCGTGTGCCCGCTCCGCTTCGTCTGGCGTGATCGTTGCGATCTCGCCATCGTGGGAACCGTCGGCGAAACGCTCGGCGATTAGACGGCGTCCAGCCTTCAAGCGTTTTCGCGCGTGTGAGAGGTCGTCGCCCGCCGCACGGGCCTCCTCGATCAGTGTTTTCTCTTCGATCCGCATTTCAGCCGGATAGCCGTCGGTGCCAAGCGCAACTCGGTTGCTGTAGCTGAGCGCGCTGGGGTAACCGACGCGATTGCCTCGATTGGAGCGCGGATTCTGGACCAACCAACAGTTGTTGCTCGCGCAGCGACGAACTTCATCGGCTGTCAGGTGAACACCATGGGCGAAGATCGAACCGGGGATCAAGGCGTCCAACCGATCGAACCGATCGATGACGCCCGCGTAACCCCGCTCGCTCGCGTCGCGCACATCGATGCCATCTTCGGCAACATGAACATGCAGCACCGTCGAGTGTTCACGCGCCAGCGCGGCGGCCTCTCGGATGGTGTCATCGGACACCGTGAACGACGCATGCAGCCCAACGACGCCACGGATCAACGAGCGCCGGTTCTCGCTAAGAAACCGCCGGCACTCCTCGAGGCCGCGACGCGCTTCATCTCGTCCCTCATTGCGTTCAGTCGCTCCGTAGCAGAGCACCGCTCGCGCTCCGAGCTCCTGGCACGCATCGGCCAGGACGTCCAGCGATCCCTCGATCATGCTCGGCGACTCGTGGTGGTCGATGAGGGAGAACGTCCCGTGCTCGATCGCTTCGGCCACGTACAGTCTCGCGCTCGCGCGGAGGGAGGGAGCGTCCAACGCACGGTCGAGACGCCACCACACGCGTTCGAGAATCTCCACGAAAGTGCGCGGATCGGGGGCTGGCGGAGGTAGCCCGAACGGTGCGAGGCCGCTGTAGAGGTGCGTATGCGCGTTGACGTAGCCGGACGTTATCGGCTGTGCTCTCGCCGCCTGATGCGGCCAACGCTCATCGCGCGGGCGGCAGGCGAGTCCTTCATCGGCAGCGTGTAGTGCCGTGTGCCGTCGAACGCAGCGAGGGCTCCCGCCGTTGCTGCCGCGGTGGGCACGAGCCCGATCTCACCGACACCCTTGGCGCCGAACGGCCCTTCCGGCTCGGGTTCCTCGACGAGGACCACCTCTACGTCGGGCATGTCACGGGCGCGCAACGGGCCGAGGTCCCGCAACTTGAAGGTCACTGGCCAGCCGTCCTCGCACGGGAGCTCCTCGGTGAGCGCATAGCCGAGCCCCATGTGGACCGATCCCTCGATCTGCCCTTCACATAGCGCTGGGTTCACTACTCGGCCGACATCGTGCGCAGCGATGAATCTGTCCACTCGGCCGTCTTGATCGAGGATGCAGACCTGGGTTGCGAACCCGAAGGCCGTATGCGTCGTGACTGTGTCCACTTCCGCGTCCGGGCTGGTGGTGTCATCGACCATCAGGTCGGCGGCAAACACGTGTCCGGCCAACTCTTCGAGACCGAAGCCTGCGTCGAGCGCTGACTTCAGCTTGGTGGCGGCTGCCACAACCGCATTGCCACCAAACAGCGTTGCCCTCGAGCCCGTCGTCTGTCCGCAATCGAGGGCGAAGGTCGAGTCGACCCGGGGACGAAAGATCGACGCGGGGAGCTGGGTGACCTCGACAGCGAACTGCACCAGCACGGTCAACAGCCCTTGTCCCATCTCGGTGTAGCCGTTGTACAGCGAGATTGTACCGTCGTGTTCGACTACTAGTCGCGCCTTTCCCCACTCGACGGCGCCGTTGCCGATGCCGCTGTTCTTGATCCCACACCCGATTCCGACGGCGCGGCCCTCTGCGCGTGCCCGGTAGTATTCATCGTGGACCGCTTGGAGTGTCTTCTTGATCCCGACTGATTTCTCGAACACCTGTCCGGTCGTAAACTGGTCACCGATGTCCACCGCATTTCGCCATCGCATCTCCCAACCATCGATGCCCACTTTTTCTCCCCAGAGATCGCGACAGCCGTCCATCGCGAAGTCGGCC
>DAOWHI010000009.1 GCA_030641505.1 Gemmatimonadota bacterium
CGCGACCATCACGGCCTTCCAAGGTCAGCACGGTCGCATCAACATGCACGACCACATCTTCATCCAAGAGGGTGCGGACACGGCCGGCATTGCGGGCGGACTCGTAAGCATCGTCTGGAAAAACGTCCCAGGCTCCGAACACCAACTGGTCGAGCCCCGCTATGGGCAAGAAATCCTTGATCTTTGGGACCCGTCTTTCGGGCCTTCCACCGAGCCGAATCGTCCCCATTTGGGTCAACGAGCCGAACGGCTGACCTATCCCCCGTCGAACCGCCTCGACACCGGCCATGAAGGTCGTCGCCACGGCTCCCATCCCGGGGAGCAGCACCCCCAGCGTACCGCCCGCCGACGAGATTGGGGTTGGCTGCGTGGTCATCGGCTCGCCTTGCTGGCACCAGCACCGTCATGTCGCCGCTCATCGTTCATCGGTTCCCCTAGTTCCTCACTCGTGGTTCGCTAGTCCGCTGTGTCCAACGGAACACCGTGGCCAACCTTGTATACGCTATAGATGCGCTCGACCGCCGTCAGGTTCGCCAGTATGGCGATCAATCCAATTGCAATCAGCAACGGAGTGTATTGCAATGCTGGATTCACGAAACGGACAAGCGCTACCAGCAGTCCTCCGACCCCCAACGCAACCACCCGTTCCGGCCGTTGCATCAATCCTACGGTGCACTCGATCCCGAGCGCCTCAGCCCGAGCCCGAGTGTACGAGACCATCAACGATCCAACCATCGCCAGAATGACGACGTAGCCAACCCACCAGAAGTTGGGCAACGGTCGAAAGTAGGCGTACAGCGAGAAGTACACGGCGATCTCGGAGATGCGATCCAACGTCGAATCGTAGAACGAGCCGAACTTGGACGCCAAGCCTGACTCACGCGCGACGCGGCCATCCAATGTATCCATCAGTCCGCCGACTAGGAAGATCACTATTCCTAGCACCAAGTGCCGAGAGAAAACAACGACTGCCGCAGCGAGGGTGACTAAGAAGCCAACAGTGCTAATCAGGTTCGGGTGCACGCCTCTTCGAACGAGCCCGAACACGATCGGGTCGAGTAGCCGGACGAAACTGTTCTTTAGCCAGTCGGGCATGACAATCGTCGCCACCGGATGTGGCTCTTAGACACGAGCATTACAAAACGACGGGGCTCATCGTCGACCGCCTCGACAATGAGCCCCGAGCGCTCAACTAGATCGCGCCATTCAGGCGGCCCCAAGCGCCAACCTAGAGATGCGCTTCGATAACTTCTTCGAGGCGCTGCTTGGGTACCGCGCCTACGACGGTATCGATGACTTCCCCACCTTTAAAGAACAATAGACTCGGGATCGAGCGCACGGCATACTCCTGCGCCGTACGCTGATTCGAGTCGACATCCATCTTGCAGACCTTGAGCTGGCCGTTGAACTGCTCCGCCAACTCGCCGATCGTCGGTGCGATCATCTTGCAGGGGCCGCACCATTCGGCCCAAAAGTCAACCAAGGTCAGCGTATCTGACTGCTTGACCTCAGCATCGAAGTTGTCGTCGGTCACGGCGTGAATAGTAGTCGATGTCATCTATCTCCCTCTCTCTTTCTCCTCGCCAACGGGCCGAAACTGGCTCGACGGCGGCCCGATCGAGCGGCTATAATAACCGCCGCTAATTCCGAGTGCCAACCAGGTATACGTGATAGCCTGGGGGGCTGTTCCCGACACGGATGAACGAGAATGACTGTCCGCCTCGCCCATATAGGCATCGCCGTTCGATCGATCGTCGATGCGCGTGTTTTCTACGAAGAGGTGCTGGGCCTCGAAGTCAAGAAGATCGAGGAGATCGCGAGCGAGGGCGTGCGTGTCGCGCTGTTGCCATTCCCCGGCGGCGAGATCGAGCTACTGGAGGCGTTGGACCCCGAGACTCCAGTGGGACGTTTCCTGGCCAAGCACGGCGAGGGACTGCATCATGTTTCGTTTGACGTGCCAGACGTCAGGAAAGCGATCCTAGCGGGTATCGAGCACGGCGTCGAAACGGTTGGCGAAGCGCCCCGGCGGGGCGCTGAAGGCCGAGAGATCGCATTCTTTCACCCGCTGTTTACTCACGGTGTATTGGTTGAGGTAGCAGGTCCGCGGAACGACGCACCGGCCTCACAGCCTCAAGAGCAGAACTAAGCCGGCGTTTCGATCGACTGCTCGGCGTCTTCCTGCACGCTCTCGAACGCGAGGCTCTCCCCGTCCTTGTCTACGTCGACTGTTACGTGATCACCCTCTAATAACCGGCCCTCGAGAAGCGCCACCGCGAGTTGGTTCATGAGATGCGTCTGGATGGCCCGTTTGAGCGGTCGTGCTCCATAGGCGGGGTCGAAGCCCCGCTCGGCGAGGAACGTCTTGGCCCCATCGGTCACGCCGATCGACAGGCCGCGCGTGGCGAGCACGCCAGCGATCCGTTCGAGCTGAATGTCCACGATCTGCCCCAACTGTACTGGATCGAGTCGATGAAAGATGACCGTTTCGTCTAGGCGGTTGAGAAACTCGGGACGGAAGTGACCGCGAAGCGCCTCGGTGACACGAGCCTCGATCGTCGGCGCATCTACATCCTCCGCAATGTGCTGGCTTCCGATGTTCGAGGTCATGATAATCACAGCGTGCTTGAAATCGACCGTGCGACCTTGACCATCCGTCAACCGTCCATCGTCCAACACCTGAAGCAGGATATTGAAAACCTCGGGATGAGCTTTCTCGATCTCGTCCAACAACAGCACCGCATAGGGCCGTCGGCGCACGGCTTCGGTCAACTGACCGCCCTCCTCGAATCCTACGTAGCCGGGCGGCGCGCCAATCAACCGAGCGACCGCGTGGCGCTCCATGTACTCTGACATGTCGATCCGCACCATCGCGTCGTCGTCGTCGAACAGAAACTCGGCCAGAGCGCGCGCCAACTCGGTCTTGCCCACACCTGTGGGGCCCAAGAACAGAAATGCGCCGATCGGACGGTTTGGGTCCTGAAGCCCAGCGCGAGCCCGGCGCACGGCATCGGAGACGGCTTTGATCGCCGGGTCCTGGCCGACGACGCGGCGGTGCAGCCGATCCTCCATCCGGAGCAGCTTCTCGCGCTCGCCTTCGACCAAACGGACGACCGGGATGCCGGTCCAGTTCGAGACCACCTCCGCGATATCCTCCTCGTCGACTTCCTCCTTCAAGATCCGTTGGGTGGCCTGCTTCTGCGCCAGCTCGGCCTCGCGCCGCCCGAGCTCTTCGGTGAGCTCAGCTAGCTTGCCGTACTGCAGCTCGGCAGCCTTTTCCAGATCACCCAGCCGCTGGGCTTGCTCGGCCGCGATTCTCGTGTTCTCAATCCGTTGCTTGAGTCCACGAATCGCCTGGATCTCCTCCTTTTCGGCCTGCCAGTGGGCCCTCAGCCCATCGGCTTCTTCGTTTAGGTCTGCGAGCTCAGACTCGATCCCCGCCAACCGCTGGCGTGACGACGCATCATCTTCCTTGACCAAGGCTTGCCTCTCGATCTCGAGCTGAACGATCCGCCGCTCGATGACATCGATTTCGATTGGCACCGACTCGATCTCTATCTTGAGTCGGCTAGCAGCCTCGTCGACCAAGTCGATCGCCTTGTCGGGCAGGAACCGATCGGCGATGTAACGATGGGAAAGCGTCGCTGCAGCAACGAGCGAGCCATCGGTGATGCGGACGCCATGATGGACCTCATACCGCCCCTTTAGACCGCGCAAGATCGCGATCGTGTCCTCCACCGTGGGTTCGCCCACAAACACCGGTTGAAAGCGGCGTTCGAGAGCGGCGTCTTTTTCGATGTGCTTGCGATACTCGTCGAGCGTCGTGGCACCGATCATTCTCAACTCGCCACGCGCCAGTGGCGGCTTGATCATGTTCGACGCGTCAACCGCGCCCTCAGCTGCACCCGCGCCGACCAGCGTGTGGAGCTCGTCAATGAAAGTGACGACCTCGCCTTCAGACTCGGTGATCTCCTTGAGCACCGCCTTGAACCGCTCTTCGAACTCACCCCTGTACTTGGCACCCGCCACCATGGCCCCGACGTCGAGCTGGATCAAGCGCTTTTCCATCAAGCTCTCGGGGACATCGCCGGCCACGATCCGCTGCGCCAACCCCTCGACGATGGCCGTCTTTCCGACACCGGGCTCACCGATAAGCACGGGATTGTTCTTGGTCCTCCGTGACAGCACTTGAACGATCCGGCGGATCTCCTCATCGCGGCCGATCACCGGATCGATCTTCCCGCGCCGAGCCAGCTGCACCAGATCAATGCCGTACCGTTCAAGCGCCTGATACTTGTCCTCGGGGTTTGGGTCGGTGACTCGCTGTGAACCGCGCACCACCTCCAGTACCGCCAGCACGTCATCACGCGTAACACCCGCCGTCTCAAGAATATGACCCATCACACCGACCTTCGTCTCGACCCACGCCAGCAGTACGTGCTCGATAGACGTGTACTCGTCGTCGAGCCCCTGAGCCTCGTCTTCCGCTGCGTCCAGCAACCGGATCAGCTCATGTGATAGTCGTGGCTCGGCCCCGCCGGTGACCTTTGCCAGACGCCCTATGCCCTCTTCGATTTGCTCGGTCGCGGTCCCAGGATCGACCTCTAGCCGCGACACCAGCGTCGGGAAAAGCCCCTCACTGTGGGTCAGCAGCTCCAGGGCCACGTGCTCAGGCTGAACCTCGGGATGGCCGGCCCGCCTGGCCGCTGACTGGGCCGCCACGAGCGCTTCCTGGAGGCGCTGGGTCAATCGCTCGAGCTGCATGATGCGGGAAAAGTACAAACAACGCGGGGCCGGGTCATGCGCGGTTTTGGCATTGACCTTGTATATTTGTCCGCCGCATGGAGTACGCCCTCTGGAACACGATTGCGCTCTGGATCATCGCTTCGTTTTTCCTGGTGCTCACCCTGCTCCTGATCTTCGTGGGAATCCCGGTGGCGCTGGACATCAAGCGATCGGCCAGGCACTTGCAAGGGACCGTCGATGAGGTGCGGGTCAAGATGGACCCGATTCTCTTCAACGCGCAGTCGATGGCCGACGATCTCCAGGAAATGACGTCGACCGCCAAGCGCGAGGTCAACCGGATGGGCTCCTCGGTTGATCGCGTGAGCTCCCGCATCGATGATCTGGCCTCATTAATCGAAGTAGTACAGGACGAGATCCAGCAACCGCTGCTCAAGTCGGTGGCCACTCTGTCGGGAGCGCGCCGTTTTCTGTCGCGCTACTTGTGATGCGTCATTGTTGAACGATGGATTGTCAACGCAACTGGGCCGCTAGCCAGGAGAATCGATGAACGATCGCGATACGAGCGCCGTAGATTTTGGCGCCGCATTCATGCTCGGCGCCTTGTTTGGGGCTGGAATCATCATGCTCGTGGCGCCGCGTCCACGTCGGAAAACCGCAAAGGACGTAAGCAAACGGGTCAACAAGCAGAGTCAGCGCCTCAAGAAGGACGCCCGCAAGCACTTCGAGGAGGCCGGTGAATTGGCCCGTGAAGCGGGCGAGGAGTGGTTGGGCGAAGCGGAGGACCGCTTCGGGACGCTCAGCGAAGAGATCTCAGCAGCCGTCGAGGACGGGATGCGGTCGATTAGGGAAACGGTCGCCGAGGAACTCCATGGCATGGAGCGCAGGCTTACCAGCAAGAAACGAAAGCGAAAGCTCTTCCGCTAAACACGATGGCCGCTGCGATCCTAACGATCGCCCTGCTGTTGCTGCTCGTTACCCCCGAGGCGGCATGGGCTTGGGGCCCGCCGACTCATGCTTTCCTGGGGTCCCAGATTCTCGGCGACTTGGCGATTCTGCCACCGGTCATACGCGAACTGCTGTCGGCCCATCCGCAACGGTTCCTCTACGGCAACCTCTCAGCCGACATCACCCAGGCCAAGGAGTATGTCGAGTACAACAGGCATTGCCATAACTGGACGGTTGGGTTCGAGGTTCTGGACGAAGCCGACACGCCTGAATTGCAGGCTTTCGCGCTGGGCTACCTGTGCCACCTGGCCGCGGACACAATCGCCCATAACGTCTTCGTGCCCCGGCGGCTGATATCGACGCCGCACGCCAAAACGCTCGGCCACACGTATTGGGAGTACCGCTTCGACACCCAACTCGGGGACGAGTATCTGCGCCTCGCCCGCGAGATCGTGACGAGTGATCATGCACGACCCGACGCGTTGCTCGAGCACGTGCTCACACAACCGTTTTTCTCGTTCCAAACCAATAAGCGAATCTTCCAGCACATCATCCATCTTTCCAATCGCGAACGCTGGAACAACCTCTGGGTTCGGATGGCGGATAACTCGCGGTGGGAACTAGCCTCGGGAACCGTGGATCGTTACGTCGAGCTATCGCTCGCCTATGTGCATGACCTCTTGATGATGGGCGGCGCTAGCTTATCGCAACAACTCGACCCGATCGGACGGGAGCGACTGGCTCTCGCCAAGCGACTCCGACGGCGACATTTTCGCGCCGCGCGCCGGGAGACGACCCGCGATTTCGCCAACATGCCGATCTCGACGCTCACATTCGAGGACGCGGCACGATTCTTCGCGACGCGCCCCGTAGCGCAGGCGGAGATCGAGCGTCATGCAGAGGAGCATTTCCCTGAGCCGCCCTGGCCAACCCGTTCCAAGGAACGACTCGAGACGGGCGATACCTACCATTTCTGGTCGCAGTTTCGCGCCCGTCTCGCGGCTACTCGTTAACTGAGCTTTCGGCGCAGGATCTGGTTGACCAGTTCGGGGTTGGCCTGGCCCTTGGTGCGTCGCATGACTTGGCCCACGAAAAACCCCAACAACCCCTCTTTGCCACCGCGGTAGGCCTCTACCTCGTCAGGATGACCGTCAATCACAGCGTCGATCTCGGTCTCCAGCGCGGTCGCGTCGGAGATCTGCTCAAGGCCGTGCTTCTCGATGATGGCGAGAGGATTACCGCCGCCATGCTCCACCATGATTTCCAAGACTTCTTTGGCTGCACTCCCTGAGATCCTGCCTTTTTGCTTGCTCTCCAGGAGCTGCGCCAGATCCGCGGGCGCGATTGGCTGTGGACTTGGCTCAAGCCGTACCGCTTGACCGCGCTCGTTAGCCAACCGCAGAACCTCTCCCATGACCCAATTCGAGACCTCCTTGGGCTCCTTGAACAACTCGACCACCGCCTCGTAGTAATCGGCCAGCGAGCGAGTCGCGGTTAGCACGTCGGCGTCGTAGGCGGGCAAACCGTGTTCGGTCACCAACCTGGCCGCGCGGGCTCGCGGCATCTCGGGCAGGTTGGACCAAACCCGTTCACTCATCGTGCTATCGACTGCCAACGGCTCCAGATCTGGCTCGGGAAAGTAGCGGTAGTCGTGCGACTCTTCCTTGGAGCGCATCGGTCGAGCCTCGCTGCGAGCGCTATCCCACAACCGCGTCTCGTGAACCACTTGCTCCCCGGCCTCCAAAAGCGTGGCCTGGCGCTCGATCTCGAACACCAACGCGTCCTCGACAAAACGGAACGAGTTGACGTTCTTGACCTCGGTCTTGGTGCCGAACTCGGGCCTGCCCGCGGGGCGAAGCGACACGTTGGCGTCGCACCGGAGGCTACCCTCCTCCATGTTGCAGTCGGACACGTCGAGGTACTCGAGGGTTTGCTTGACCGCCCGTAGGTATAGGTACGCCTCGCGTGGGCTTCGCAGGTCGGGTTCGCTCACGATCTCGATCAGTGGCGTTCCGCAACGATTGAAATCGACCAACGTGCCGGACTCGGTGTGCGTCGACTTGCCGGCGTCTTCCTCGAGGTGGACCCGGGTGATGCCGATCGGTTTCTCGGTATCGTCGTCGAGGACGATTGTGATCGAGCCGCCGGTCGCCAACGGTCGGTCGAACTGCGAGATCTGGTACCCCTTTGGAAGATCGGGGTAGAAGTAGTGCTTGCGAGCGAAGAGCGACGTTTCGTGCACGGTGCAACCCAGCGCCAGCGCGGCGGTGACCGCCAGCTCGACGGCGCCAGCGTTCAAAACCGGTAGGACCCCCGGATAGCCAAGGCACACCGGGCAGACCTGAGTGTTCGGTGGCGCTCCGTACGTCGTCGCGCAGGCGCAAAAGATCTTGCTGGCGGTCTTCAGCTGGGCGTGCACCTCCAGACCGATCACCGGCTCGTAGCGCTCGAGCACCAGGTCCACTTCGACCGGGTTCATCCGCTCGACCCGGATGCGATGTCGCGCTCCAGGAACCGTGCGATCTCGAACAACCGACGCTCGCTCAGCGGTGGCCCCATGAGTTGCACGCCGATCGGCAGCCCATCGATCATCCCGTACGGGATCGAGACTGCTGGTATCCCCGCCAGGTTAGCGCTGACGGTGTATATGTCGTTTAGGTACATCTCGAGAGGATCGTCGATCTTCTCACCGATCTTGAACGCCGGCGTCGGTGTGGTCGGCGCGAGCAACACATCGACCCGCTCCCACGCGGTGTCGAAATCGGTCGAGATCCGGGCGCGAACCGCCGTGCCCTTGCCGTAGAACGCTTCGTAGTAGCCGGCCGACAACACGTAGGTCCCGAGCATGATGCGGCGCTTGACTTCGGCCCCGAACGCCGCCCGAGTGCGGAAGTACATCGACTGCAGATCATCAGCTGGCGCCCGAAAACCGTACCGCACGCCATCGTACCGAGCGAGGTTTGACGACGCCTCCGCGATCGCGACGATGTAGTAGACCGCTACGCCGTACTCCGTGTGCGGCAGCGAGACCTCCACGATCTCTGCGCCGCCGGCCGCTAACCGATCCAGCGCGGCCTCGCAGGCACCACGAATTTCAGCGTCCAGCGCCGTAGCAAAGTACTCCTTTGGCCACCCGATCCGAGCCGCGTGGGGCCGCCACGCATCGAGATCGGCACCCAGCTCTCCGACCGGTTCGGGTCGTGTCGTGGCATCCGAGGGATCCGACCCAGCCACGACTTCCAGCAGCCGAGCCGCGTCCTCGACCGAGGTGGCCAGCGCTCCGATCTGATCGAAGCTCGAGCCAAACGCAACCAACCCGTAACGCGACACCCGACCGTACGTCGGTTTGACGCCAACGACGCCGCAGAACGCCGCCGGCTGTCGCACGGAACCACCGGTCGAACTGCCCAGCGCGACAGGTACAGCCCCGGCTGCAACGGCCGCCGCCGACCCACCGGAGGAGCCGCCTGCCACGCGATCGCGGTCGTGGGGATTGCGAGTCGGTCCAAACGCCGAGCTCTCGGTCGACGAGCCCATCGCGAACTCGTCCAGGTTGGTCTTGCCGACGACGACCGCACCGGCCGTTTTGAGGCGCGCTATAGCGGTGGCATCGTAGGGCGAGACGTGTGGCTCGAGAAGTCTCGAGCCGCACGTCGTCGGACCGCCCTTCAACGCGATGTTGTCTTTCACCGCGACCGGCACGCCAGCCAGCGCCAGCGACTCGCCCCTGGCCACTCGACGATCGACTTCGACGGCATCCGCCCGTGCCGCTTCTGCGCGCACCGACAAAAAGGCATTCAGGTCTAAGGCTGCAACGCGTTCTAGCGCCGCATCGACGACATCGACCGCGCTCGTTTCGCCACGCTGGACGCTCGCCGCCGTTGCGATCGCGGACAGAGTGGGACTCACTCGACAACCCTCGGAACGCGGAACAGACCATCGACGAAATCGGGCGCTTGGCGATGCAGCGCGGAGGGATCGGCGCAGGGCTCAACAACATCCGGTCGGAGCGGCTGATCGGGCGCGGGTCGCTCAACGGCTTCGCCGCTTTCCATGTCCTCCAGCTGGGCCACATAGTCCAAGATCTGCGACAGCTCGACCTGAAACCGAGTGACTTCATCGGCGGTCAGCTCGAGCCGCGCCAGGCGCGCGATGTGACGCACTTCTTCGGGCGTAATCTTCATGGTAGGCGCCAAGATACAGACCCCCACCGCGCCTGGCAGCGCGCCTGGTCTAGCTAGAGACGATTTGTGAGTCGGTTACTGGGGCTCGCCGGCAGGCGATTCGGTCGCTTCGGTGACGACCGTCGGAGCGCTCCCATCGAGGGGTTGGTACACCACGACTGGGCGGCACTCGATGCGCTGATTGCCGCATATGAGCTGCCCGACTGTGGCCTGCATCTGCCACTTTCCGTCCACGATATACGAGCCG
>DAOWHI010000170.1 GCA_030641505.1 Gemmatimonadota bacterium
GTCGACGTTGGTTATGACTACCTCGTGATCGCCGTCGGCGCTGCGCCGCGCTACTTCGGCAATGACGATCTCAGGCGGCACTCTCTTCCGTTGACAACCGTCGACGACGCTCGCGCGATACGGAACCGCGTCATCGAAACGCTAGAGCGGGCCACCAAGATCGAGGACGCGAGCGAGCGAGCTCGGTGGTTGACGTTCGTCGTCGCCGGTGCAGGCCCGGCCGGCGTCGAGGTCGCCAGCGAGATCCAGACGCTGGCCAATGACGTGCTCAAACCCTACTACCCGGGCGTGCCACCTGTTCAAGTTATACTCGTCAATGGTGAAGATCGGATCTTGCCGGGATGGGATGACGTGTTGGCTGCCGAAGGGTTAGCAAAGCTTCGGGAGCGCGGGATCGATGTCAGACTCGAAACCCGCATTACGGGGGCTGGGCCCGGCGTGATCACGACCAAAGACAAGAACTCGGATCGCGAGGCATCTCTCGCCGCGGAGACTCTGATCTGGACGGCCGGTACCGCGCCAGCCAACTGGATCGCCGAGATCGGGCTACCGACTGAGCGTGGCTCGATTGTGATCGATCCCCTGCTTCGCGTGAACGGGTTCGACAACGTCTACGCGATCGGCGACGTGGCAACGCTGGTCGACGAACGAAGCCACCGACCTTACCCACCGGTCGCCCCGATCGCGATCAGCCAGGGTGTCCGAGCCGCCGGCAATATCGAGAACCACGTCCTGGGGCGGCCACTCGAGCCGTACCAGGCCCACCACGCCGGTAAGATCATCTCATTGGGTGCAGGGGTGGCGTTGATCGATCTGCTGGGATTCAAGATCACCGGCAAACCAGCGTGGTTCATCTACCGAGCCGCCTACCTGGCCAAGCTGGTAGGGTTGCAGAACAAACTGCAGGTCTTGTTCACGCTGGCGATGAACCGGATCTTCGAGCCCGATATCGCCGGCGGGGCGGCGCGACGAACGTAGTCGGCGTTACCAGGCCCAGCCGAACAACTTCGTCCCAACGAGCACGATCAGAAGGGCGATCGTCCCTGCGATCAGCGCTTGGAGCTTCTTGCGGCCAAACTCGCGCATCTGCTCAAACTGTTGCTCGAACGCAGGGTCGTCGATCGCCCTTTTCCGCCGCAGAACCGTAAGACCGACTTCCGGCGACAACCAGCGACGATGTAACGGCCCCAGGCTCTCCCAGACCTCAGGTGCATTGGCCAAGACCCACTTCTTGATCGCTTGTCCTTCCCGGACTTGTCGATGATTCTGAACGAACGCGTACACGACCGCGACCGCGGCCACCAAAACACCAACCATTACGGGGATACTCGTCATCGCTTCTCCTTACGCTTGATATGCCACCTTAGGTGACAGCTTGATCTCATTGCTGACGAACCGCTTCGACTGCTGAAGTAACCGCGACTACGACCCGGTGGTCGATTCGTTAGCCGGAGGGAGAGGGTCCTCAAAGTCGCCCAAGCGTTCGACTTCCTGTCGAAGTCGAGGGTGAACCAGCCATAGGTAGCCACCCATCATCAGCGCCGCCGCAAGGCTCACCAACGAAGTGGTCCACATCGGGACAGCGCTGGTCACCGGTTCGACAAAAGCAAGCACCGCCCCGATTGTGTGAAAGAAAACGAACAGGGCCAAAAAGAGGACCAGATACCACAGTTGGGGATACTTCTCGAGCTTGAACACAATCCATGACGCGACTAGCCCGACCAACAGAAAGAGAACCAGGTGCAAGCCGTTGTAGACGAAAATCGGAGCGGCCTCGATTGTCACGGCGTTTCCGTCGCCCAGAGTTCCAAGCAGTCGGTGCCCTAAAACCGCTGCGGTGTGAAGTAGGTGTCGACCGGCGATGAGATTCAGTACTCCGAAACAGATCGCTACCGTCGCGTACCCGATCGCTCCGGCGATCAGACCCTGGCTCAGCGTTCGACTGCGTTCTGCATCCACGTTGAAACCAGCTTAGCTATTCGTTTGGCCGCTTGCACTAAGCTCGCATGCCTGCCGAATGAGACCGCTCGCGGTCGCCCACACCCGTGGGTCGCGATCCATCCGAGCATGTGCCACACGAAACACCCTTTTCCACCACGGCAGATCCCCGATGTAGATTGCCGAACCTGGAGGCTGATCGTAGGCGAACTTCCAGTTTCCAATGACCTGAGTCTGGCTCGGATCCGAGGCTCGGATGGGGTTCTCACCGGCGATGATCCAACCGTCGTCCTGATAGAAGTTGGCAGCCTGACGAACGTTGGCCGGCACCTCATCATCATAGAATCCTACACTGTCGATCTGGAGCAGGAACTCGATCGGAATCAGTCGGGCTGCTAGCATTCGCGCGAACTCAACGGCTGCCCAACCGCCGAGGCTCTGGCCGTAGACCACGAGACGCACGCGCCCCGCCTCGTCCGCGTCGATCTCACCATCGTGGTTCGCATCCAGGGCGCGATCGACAAAGGCCACCGCCAGAGGGATGCGTCGGTTCTCGAACGTCTCCGCGTACACGCCTCCATCACGGTCTCGCAACGCGAGCGCCAGTCCCCGCACGCCCTTGCTGGCATCGTTCCAAGCATCCATCCCGCCCAAGAACCCGACCACGACACAAGTCCCGGGCGAAACCGCTCGCGCTGTCTCGAGTTCCGACAACCGGACGCTCTTGCAAGATGCCAACACGAATAGCGCCAACACCAAACCGAGAACACAGATTGTAGGCTTCGCTTTCCCCACCGCCAGGAAGGCCATCATGATGCTTTTGTCGCTGTGTCGAACTTCGCGCGATGGCCGTAGGAGGCCGCGCCGCCAGCGGCGAGAGCTCGATACCACTCGAGGAATCGCCCAAGCCCTTCTGAGAGGTCAACCCGAGGGTGGTAGCCGAGCAAACCGCCTGCTTTGTTGATATCAGCACAGGTGCTATCGACGTCACCCCCAGGGGCTGGGCAGTACTCGACGTTCGGCTCGAGCTTGGACAGCCAGCCCAGCCTTGCGACGAGCTCGTTCAGCGTCACCGGCGGCATCCCCGATCCCAGATTCACGACATCGAATCCACTGTGCTGAGTAACAAAGTCGATCCCGGACGTGATCCCGCGGGTGATATCGTCAACGTAGGTGTAGTCGCGCCGCATCGAGCCGTCACCGAACAGCGGTATCGGCTCGTTGTTCAGTAGTAGGCGAGTGAACTTGTGAATCGCCATCTCCGGTCGTTGACGCGGACCGTACACGGTGAAGAAGCGGAGGCAAAGCACGCTGAAGTCTTGCGTCGCACTGTAGACGCGGCACAGCTCCTCCCCACTCTTCTTCGTCATCGCATACACCGAGACTGGCATCACTCGGTCGTCCTCACGCGAAGGCCGGCCCGGGTTGTTGCCGTAAACCGACGAAGAGGAACCAAAAACAAGCCGGCGACAACTGGTTCTGGTCATCGCTTCGAGGAGGTTCGCCGTTCCCCCGAGATTGGTCTCGATATAAGCGCTCGGATTCCGCATCGATGCCCGAATTCCCGCCTTGGCTGCCAAATGGACGACGACGTCGAACGACCCGCCAGCAAGGACCTCAACCAACGACTCAGGAACGTTGAGATCTCTCTCAACGAGATCGAAGCGAACGTGGTCGCGAAGCTGATTCACGTTCTGCAGCTTCCGCTCTCTCGGGTAAAATGGATCAAAATTGTCCAGCGCCACGACTCGGTCACCACGCTCGACCAACGCCTCACACAAGTGCGAGCCGACAAAGCCCGCCCCGCCGGTAACTAGAATGTTCATTCGAGATCTCCCGGATTTGACCCTGAGGAGTTCAGCCTGGCTTCAGAGGATAGGCCATCACTTCGCTCTCGTATCTTAACATCCTAGCCGGAAATCGGGCGCGGTAGACGTAATCCGCAAGCGTTAGCGCGGGCCGCTCAAGGCCTCAAGAACCTCCGGTTTGACCCACAGCGCATCCGCCTGGACCGCTTTGCCGCTGTCGCTGTGCAGACATGGATAGATGTCCCGTAGGACGA
>DAOWHI010000239.1 GCA_030641505.1 Gemmatimonadota bacterium
ATCCTCGAGTTGCAGGAAAACAGCGTTCACTACTATCAGCGACCCGACCAAGATCACGTGGAAGTCGATCCAACACGCGAATCGCTCTCCGGTTGGACGACTTCTCTACGGGGCGGCAAGCGGACCGGTAACTGGCGCTGGGAGCACGGCGTGTGGATGGAATCCCCCGGGTTCGAGATCAACGACGTGGGCCGCCTTGGTCACGCCGATGAGGTCAACGCGTGGGGCAACATCCGGTACACCGAGACCGACCCCGGCGACCACTTCCGAAACTGGGAAATGGGGGTCTTTACGAATCAGGGGTGGAACTTCGATGGCGTCGACAGAAACCAGAACGTGGGCGTCTTCGCGAACGTCACGTTCCTCAACTTCATGCGCAGTTTCTTCGAGGTGGGACGCAACTTCCGATACCAGAGCGACACCCAGACGCGCGGTGGCCCGCTCATGGAAAACCCGAGCAGCTTCTGGGTTGTGGGAGGCCTGTTCAGCAACTACAACAGCCCCAATCGCTGGGGGACGCGCTTCCTTCTCAGCCGCAACGAGATCGGCGGCTGGGAGTACCGGGTCGACCCCGAGTTCCGATTCCAACCCTCGGAGCGATTGGTGATCTCCGCCGAACCGCGGTACGTGAGGCGTCGTGACTCGCGACAGTTCATCGACTCTTTCGACGACGGTCGTGAAGCGACGTTCGGCAGCCGCTACGTATTTGGCTTCATCGATCGCAGCGAGATTGCGGCCGCGCTGCGCGCCAACTACTCGTTTACACCGGATCTCAACCTCGAGCTGTACGCCGAACCGTTAGCATCGAGCGGGCGGTACTTTGAGATTGAGGTGCTGGCCGCCCCGCGGACCAACGATCTCTTGGTCTACGGTGAGGATGATGGGACGATCACGCGAGACGAAGACGGTAACTACGATGTCAGCGTCGGAGGCGAGTCGTTCTCCTTCGACAACCCCGACTTCGATGTGTTGTCGTTCCGGAGCAACCTGGTCCTGCGATGGGAGTGGAGTCCGGGAAGCACGCTGTTTGTCGTGTGGCAACAGAATCGCTCTGAAGATGACACTCGGGGCGCACTAGTCGCGCCTGGCGACCTGCTCGACGCATTCACCGCCGACGGCGAGAACGTCTTTGCCGTCAAGTTCACCTACTGGGTTCCGTTCTAGTTCCCACGTTTGGGTCTGCCCGGGGACCGTTCTATCTTGCACGGGCTCAACTCCAACAGCCTGTAACCGGTAACGATCTCAACGAGGAAAGAACTATGTGGAAGCAGCTTCTCATGGCGGGCGTCGTGCTCGGCGCATTCGGAGTCGCTAGCCCAGCGCATGCACAGGACGACGACGCCGAAGCGAACGCCGAGGCCGATGCCGCGGTTCAAGCGGAAACCCCCGTCCAGCCCGAGGCAAACCCGGCCGATGTCGAGTCGATCGACGCTATCATCGCCGCCCTTTATGACGTGATCTCGGGTCCGGCGGGAGAGCGGGATTGGGATCGGTTCCGGTCGCTGTTCGCACCCGGCGCGGTGCTGTCGGCGATGGTGCCCAGGCCCGATGGAAGCCACCCGGCGCGGGTCTTTACCTATGAGGATTATGTCCGGTTCGGCGGCGCGTATTTCATGGAGAATGCGTTCTTCGAGCGCGAGAGCGGTCGTAAGCTCCTCAGATTCGGCAACGTCGCCAACGCGATGAGCGCCTACGAGTCACGTAATGCTATCGATGAAGAGCCGTTCACGTACGGGATCAATACCATCACGCTGGTCACCGATGGCGATCGGTGGTACGTGGTGTCGATCGCTTGGGACGAGGTACGCGACGAGAACCCGATGCCGGATTGGATCGAGGCGCCAGCGACGAATTGAGCACGCCCGCCATCAGGCGCTGGTGGGTGACATCACCCGTCAACAAGTCGATGTCATCGTGAACGCCGCCAACCAATCCCTGCTTGGTGGCGGTGGTGTCGATGGTGCCATCCACCGGGCGGCAGGGCCACAGCTGCTGGAAGAGTGTCGCAAGCTCGGTGGGTGTCCGACCGGCGAGGTGAGGATCACCGGCGGGCATGACCTGCCCACCCGCTACGTCATCCACGCGGTCGGACCCCGCTGGCGGGGCGGCGATCGCGGTGAGCCCGATCTCCTAAGGAGCTGCTACGTCCATGCCCTCGATTTGGCCAACGCACACGAGCTGGCTTCGGTCGCTTTCCCTTCGATCTCCACCGGTGCCTACGGGTACCCGATCGGCCACGCCGGGCCGGTGGCCGTCGGGGCGGTTCGGGAGTGGCTGGCGGACCCCGGCTCGGTCCGGCTGGTCCGCTTCGTCCTTTTCAGCGATCCCGACCTCGCCGTCTACCGGCCCCTCCTTGGCGGGGTCTGAGAGCCTCCCGATTCCAACCTTTTGCCCCCCTGGCCCCTCCAACTGGTTGTATGACGGACCATTGGCCGCGGAGAGACCATACTTGCGAAGGAACCACCGCCCGAAGTGATGGGCTCGACGACAGATGTTCGGCTTGCCGCCGACGGCGACGCAAGGGCATTCGAGCGCCTGTATCACGAACACGTACCGCGCGTTCACAGTCTCGCACGGCGCATGGTCGGATCGGCGGAAGCCGACGAGCTGACACAGGACGTGTTCGTGCTCGCTTGGCGAAAGCTCGACACGTTTCGCGGCGATGCAGCGTTCTCAACCTGGCTACATAGGGTGGCGATAAACGTGATGCTTGGATATCGAAAGACAAAGTCCCTTGAGCGCGAGAGATATGTCGCCGCTGAGAACGTGGTGGAACGATTGCAGACCCGGCCGGCGTCGACCGAGATCAGCGTCGACATGGAAGCTGCGATCGAGACACTGCCCGGAAAAGCCCGAGAAGTGTTCGTGCTCCATGACATCGAGGGATACAAGCACGAGGAGATCGCTGACATGCTGGACATCGCGGCTGGGACATCAAAGTCCCAGCTCCATCGAGCGCGCATGCTGTTGCGCGAGCAGTTGACTGCCTAGGAGACGGATAATGAGCGAGCACCCTACCGAACGCTTGTCGGCCTACATAGATGGCGACCTGGCTGCCGCCGAGCGGACATCGGTTGAGCACCATTTGGAGACGTGCGCCGATTGTCAGAGGGTGCTCGCCGATCTGCGCGGGATCGTCGTCCGGGCGCGGGCGCTCGAAGATCACCCGCCGGAAAACGATCTGTGGACCGGTATCGAGGAGCAACTCGATGATCGATCGATAGTAGTCCCGCTTGAAACACACCGCGCTCGACGCCGACTCTCGTTCACGTTGCCGCAGATGGCGGCGGCGGCGGTGGCGTTGATCGTCCTGTCGGTCAGCGCCGCGTGGTGGGCGCGATCGGGGACCGAACGCGGCGCCAACGGAGGTCCACCGGTAGCTGCCGTGCGACCCGACAGTGCGACCCCCACGCAGCCAGCGAGCCTCGACTGTGAAACCGCATTGGGCTGCATCGGTACCTACGATACCTACGATACCGCGGTGGTTGATTTCGAGGAGCTCCTGGCGATGTACCGCGATCGACTGGATCCAGAGACCGTGGCCACCGTGGAAGCCAACCTGGCGGCGATCGATCAGGCGATCGAGGAGATCGTCAAGGCGATCGATGCCGATCCGGAAAGCACACAGCTCTACAACTACCACTCCAGTGCTCGACAGCGGAGGCTCGATGTCATGCGCCAAGCCGCGAGCATCATTCGAACGACAACATGAGGAGAGTTCCGATGCGATACCTGACGATTGCGATTGGATTCGCGTTGATCATCATGAGTCCCGAGACGTTGAGACCACAGGCCGCGGTCGACACGTTGCTCTCGGTTGGTGCCAACGCCACGGTTGAGGTTGAGAACATGATCGGTGACATCACCATCAGTACATGGGACCGAAACGCGGTCCGCGTCCAGGCCACGGGTGCGGCGGATGTGCACTTCGACAGCGAGGATTCCGAGGTGAGCGTTGAGGCCGAGATGGTTCCCGACGGTGAGGGTCGTGCGACCGACTTTACCCTTACGATCCCAGTGGATGCAAATGTCGAGGTGCACACGATTGAAGGCCGCATCTCGATCGAGGGCACGACTGGACGGATTGACGCCCAGTCCGTCAAAGGGCTTATTCGCGTGAATGGTGGGCGGAACACGATCGACGTCGGATCGGTGGAAGGTGGCATCGAAATAAGCGGCGCCCGTGGTCGCGTCGAGGCCCACTCGGTCAACGAGTTTGTGTCGCTGACGGATGTGGTTGGCGATATCGAGGCGACGACCGTGAATGGCCCGGTCACGCTTGAGCGCTGCGATACTCAGAATCTGGAGGCATCCTCGGTCAACGGTGCGATCGTTTTTCGGGGCCCGATTCATTCCGATGGGTGGTACAGCATCGATACTCACAATGGGACGATCGACATCACGATACCGCGGAGCGCCAATGCTACCATCAGTGCCTTCACCTACAACGGTGAGTTCGAGGCCGACTTCCCGGTGACGGTGACCGAGGCTGAGCCCGGGAAGGCGACGACGATCACGCTGGGCTCCGGAGACGCTCAAATCGAGCTCGAGACTTTCAATGGCGCGATCCTGCTAAAGCGTTCGGATCGATAAGAGAGGGAGAGACGAATGAACTTCACAAGAACACTGCTCACACTGGCCCTACTGGCCACCCTGCCGACGACGTTGGTGGCGCAACAGACAGCGGAGTTTCGGTGGGAGGGCGCGATCGATGCTGGTCAGACGCTCGAGATTCGAGGGCTAAACGGTGAGATCGCCGCCATGCCCGCGAGTGGATCGACGGTTGAGCTAGTGGCGGTTCGACACGCCAAGAAGAGCGATCCAAACGAGGTCGAGATCGTGGTCGTCGAGCATGCTGGCGGCGTCCGCATCTGCGCGGCCTACCCGCTGAAGGAAGGCGGTGTCAGCGACTCTTGCGGGGAAGATCATAGTGATCACGACAAGAAGCTAAAAAAGAACGACATCGCTGTGGACTTCACCGTTCGAGTGCCGGCGGGCGTCGAGTTTGTCGGCGAAACGGTAAACGGATCGATCGAGGCCAACGCGCTACGCGGTGATGTTCGTGTCCACACGGTGAACGGAGCCGTGAGCGCCTCCGGTACGGGCACGGTAGAAGCCCACACGGTCAATGGCGCGATCGACGTTTCGATGGGTCAGGGGACATGGAACGGCACGCTCTCGTTGCACACGGTCAACGGATCGATAAACGTGGGGCTACCGGCCGATGTCAACGCCAGCGTCGTGGCCCAGACCGTCAACGGTGGGCTGAATAGCGACTTTCCGTTGGCGGTCTCCGCCGGTAAGCGGTGGGGACCCCGCCGGATCGAGGGTTCGATCGGGACCGGGGGTGGCCGACTCGAGATGCAAACCGTGAACGGCAGCATCGAGTTGGCGCGAAACTAAAAGCCTGCCAGCGGAGTTGGAATCAGCGCGAGGCGGGCTCCACAGACACCGTGTGGAGCTCGCCTTCGTGTTCATAGACGAGCGTGTACGAAACACCCGCCTCGAGGTCTGATAGCACCGCGGTGTAACCGTAGACGTCTTCGATGTCGCGATCGGCGAGCTTGAGCAACACATCGCCAGCGGAAACCCCGACCTGGTCCGCCGGCCCACCAGGCCGTACCGAAGCCACCCTAAGTCCCGGTCCGGGGAAGCTGTACTCGGGGATGACTCCTAGGCCGACCGAGAAGGCCGCTGCCCGGCGTTGGGTCGTGGGGGCTACCGCATACGGAATCTCGAGCCCGGTGCTGGCGATCGTTTCGGTGATCGCAGAAACGAGGCTCGCGACCCGGACCGCTCCAGCCCCGTTTATCGTCCCCAGATCATCGGTGGGTCGGTGGTACTGCTCATGGGCGCCTGTGAAGAACCAGAGCACCGGGATCTGAGCGCCGTAAAAGGACGATTGATCGCTGGGCCCAAAGCCATCCGGCACACGCGCCATGCTCGGGTGCGAGCCCTCGGCGTCCAGGCCATCGAGAATCTCCGCCCAGGCGGGCGAGGTCCCCGTACCGTGGACCGTCAGCTGCTCGCGCAGCCGGCCGACCATGTCGAGGTTCAACATGGCGACGGTTTGATCGACCGGCCACAAGGGGTGGGCGATATAGTACTGCGACCCGAGGGTGCCCAGTTCTTCTCCACCAAAGGCGACGAAGACGAGCGTTCTGGCCATTGGACGTGCCGCGAATTGCTGCGCAAGCTCGAGCAGCGTTGCCACTCCGGATGCATTGTCGTCGGCTCCGTTGTGGATCGCTCGCTCACCCGGTGCCAACGACCCCCGGCCGCCGAATCCGAGATGGTCGTAGTGGGCTCCGATGACGACCGCCTGGTCAGCTAGTCGCGGGTCGATGCCGGGCACGATCCCGACGATATTGGCCGTCGACAAGATCGCATCGCTGTCGGAAGACGGGTCCGGGCTCGCGTGGGGGTCTCGGCGCACCGCGGCCGAAAACGTAAACGACTGGAGATAATCGCCGTCGAGCGGCTCCAGCCCGATCGAGCGAAAGCGATCGGCAAGATACTGGGAGGCGCGATCGCTCCCCGGGCTACCCGCTTCTCGGCCCTCGAGCGAGTCAGCGGCGAGCACCGCGATGGTGGCACAGATCTCGGCGGTGGTAATCTCAGGCCCCGACGGTGCAGGAGTGTCCCCGTTGGCACAGTAATCTCCTTGCCGGTCCTGGGCCCAAAGCGGTGACGCCAGCGCGGCGAGAACGAGAACGATCAGAGATGGCTTCATAGTTTTCCGTCCATGGAGATTCGTGAATAGCGAATAAGGAAGCGGGAAAGGGAAAATGACACGCATCAAGATTGGAGTCCTGTGCACGGCCGCGGCCGCGTTTGCGTGCGGCGGAGCCGGCGAGAATCCAGCGCCACCCCCCGAGACTGAGACCATAATTGTAGCGCCCGAGGCCGAAGAGGCG
>DAOWHI010000029.1 GCA_030641505.1 Gemmatimonadota bacterium
CGAAGCCAAGCGGAAGCGTCGCGCGAAGAAGGATGACGTCAAGCCTCAGGTAAAAACGGTTGAAGCAGGCACCGCAGAACCTGGCGTGGCCACCGAGGGTCAACCCCGGCAGGGGCCCCGTCGTCGTCGTCGCCGCCGCAGGCGTCGGAAGGTGGACCAGGCAGCGGTGGAGCAAAACATCCGCCAGACGATGGCCAAGATGGAAGGCCGAACGCGGCGACGTAAGCGAGTCCGCCGCGAGGAGCGAGAAACCGTCGCAGCTGAACCCGAGAATCTGGTTAAGGTCACCGAGTTCGTATCGGTCGCCGAGTTGGCCGATCTGATCAGCGTTCCAGCCACCAAGATCATCGCCACCTGTATGGAGCTCGGGCTTATGGTGACCATGAATCAGCGCCTCGACTTTGACACGATAAGCCTGATTTGCGAGGAGTTCGGTTATGCCGCGCAGAGGCAGGAAGCGTTCGTAGTAAGTGAACCGGAAGATGTCGAGGAAATCGAAGCGAATCTCACACCGAGGCCGCCCGTGATCACCGTGATGGGACACGTCGACCACGGAAAGACATCACTGCTCGATCACGTTCGCAAGACGAATGTGATCGCCGGTGAGTCGGGCGGAATTACCCAGCATATTGGTGCCTACGAGGTCGCTTTGAGCGATGGTCGCAACGTTACGTTCATCGATACGCCGGGCCATGAGGCGTTTACAGCGATGCGGGCCAGGGGCGCCCAGACGACGGATATCGTGATCTTGGTGGTTGCCGCCGACGACAGCGTGATGCCGCAGACCGTGGAGGCGATCGATCACGCACGTGCGGCCGGTGTCCCCATCATGGTCGCCATCAACAAGATCGATCTACCGGAGGCCCAGATCGACAAGGTCAAGCAAGAGCTCACGAACCACGGTGTCATCATCGAGGAGTTTGGTGGGGACGTGTTGGCGACCGAAGTCAGCGCCAAGACCGGGCAAGGGGTCGAAGAATTGCTTGAGAAAGTGTTGCTGCAGGCCGAGTTGCTGGATCTGAAGGCGAACGCGGATCGATCGGCCCGTGGCGTGGTGATCGAGGCGGAGCTGGATCGCGGTATGGGGCCGTTGGCGACGATCCTTGTGACGGCCGGAACGCTCAAGCTCGGTGACTCGTTCATCTGTGGCCTGTTCGACGGCAAGGTTCGCGCGCTGTTGGACGAGCGAAGCAAGAACGTTTCCGAGGCTGGGCCGTCGACACCGATTCGTGTGTTGGGGCTTGGTGGTGTGCCCGAGGCGGGTGACACCTTCGCGGTGCTGGAGGGCGACCGACAAACACGTGAGATAGCTCAGAAACGACAGCGGCTCCAGCGCGAGCAAGGGTTCCGTCGAACCAAGGAACCGACTACTCTGGAGGAGCTGTACGAACAGGTGCAAGCGGGCCGCGTCGAACGCCTCAATGTGATCCTCAAGGGTGACGTTGGGGGTTCAGTTGAGGCACTCGCGGACGAGTTGACGAAGCTATCGACGGAAGAAGTGCAGGTGACGGTGATTCACCGCGGCGTGGGCGCGATCTCCGAGAACGACGTTGTCCTGGCTGCGGCGTCGAATGCCATCATCATCGGGTTCCACGTGCGACCCGATGCTCGAGCCCGTGCAACCGCCGAGAGAGAGGGCGTCGATATCCGTCACTATCGCGTCATCTACGAGGTGGCTGAAGACGTTCGCAAGGCGATGGAGGGTCTCTTGGCACCCGAGGAGCGAGAAGTGGTGCTCGGCTCAGCGGAGGTGCGGAAGATCTTCAAGGTTGGTCGGTTGGGTACCATTGCCGGTTGTCAGGTAGCCGACGGGGTGATCCCCCGAGCCGCTCGAGTGCGTGTCGTGCGTGATGGCGTCGAGGTCTACGAAGGCGCCATCGCTTCGCTCAAGCGCTTCAAGGATGACGTTCGCGAAGTACGCGAGGGCTTCGAATGCGGGATCAACGTAGAGGGCTTCAATGATGTCAAGGTCGGTGACGTCATTGAGGCGTACAAGATCGAGGAAGTGCAGCGCACGCTGGCCTAGGGTTGGCGCGCCATGACGATCGTCGGCCTCCGCACTTTCGACGTTCATATCAACGGATCACAATCGCTCAAGGAGAAACGATTCGTCCTGAGAAGTGTCAAGGATCGGATCTCCAATCGCTTTAACGTTTCGATCGCCGAGACCGGGCATCTCGAGAAGTGGCAGCGAACCGAGCTCGCGGTTGCGGTGGTGAGCGGTCAGCGACGAAACGTCGAGAAGACTCTAGACGCGATCCTCGATTTGCTCGACGGAGAACCAGAGCTTCGCGTCATCGATACCAACACCGAGATCTACTGACACGATCGTGGTGCGAAGCGGGGCACATGGCCCACGGATACCGACGTAAACGCCGAGTGGATGAGCTCCTCAAGCAGGAGATCGCCGGGGTCTTGAGCGCGGAGCTCAAGGATCCGCGGATCGGGTTCGCTACTGTGATGGCTGTAAAGAGCACGCCCGACCTGAGAACTGCGCGGGTGTACGTCAGCGTGCTAGGTGATGAGGAAGAAAAGCAAGCCACGTTAAAGGTCTTGCGCGGGGCGGCTGGATTCGTTCGCTCGCGGGTGGGTGACGTGGTGACGCTGAAGTACCTACCGGAGCTGCATTTCGAGCTCGATCGAACACTCGAGGAGGCAGCCAGAATCGAGACCATCCTCGGAGGTCTTGATCCGGGCGACTCGGAGGCTGATCCTGGCAGTGCGACCGAACCCGCAGGCATTCTATTGCTCGACAAGCCAGTCGGCCCAACCAGTCACGACGCGGTTCAGGTCGTTCGGCGGGCGATAGGGATGCGCCGGGTGGGCCACTTCGGCACGCTGGATCCGTTTGCGACCGGCTTGCTGGTCTGTGGTGTCGGCCCAGCCACTCGATTAGCGCCGTTCTGCAGCGGGCACGATAAGACATATGAGGTCACCGTTCGGCTCGGCTGGCGCAGCACAACCGATGACCCCGAAGGTGAGCTATCGGCAACCCAGAGCGTGGTCGAGCCCACAACGGAGGAGATCGACGAGGTGTGCCGCGCGTGGACGGGACGCGTGGCGCAGACGCCACCGAGTTATTCCGCCAAGCATGTCGGCGGGAAGCGAGCCTATGAGCGTGCGCGAGCCGGCGAGACAGTTACGCTACTCGACGTTGAGGTGACGATTGATAGCGTGACGATCGAGCGGTACGCCTTCCCGGAGTTGGCGCTCACCGTGAAGTGCGGCGGCGGTACCTACATGCGCGCGTTGGCACGTGATATCGGTGAGACCCTCGGAACTGGCGGGTACTGCGCGGCGCTCAGGCGAACCCGATCGGGACCGTTCGTCGTTGAGACGGCCATCGGCTGGGATGCCTTGGCCGAACCCGACCTCGTGCGCGACGCGATCCAACCCACGGCAACGGCCGTCGCCGGACTCCCCTTCATCCAGCTAAGTGATGCTCAGCAGATGGCGGTTGCAAACGGTCAGACGATCGAGAATCTCGATCCGCGCAGACAGGAAGAGGGTTGGGTCCAACTTCACGGACCGAGCGGGTTTGTCGGATTAGGGGAGTTTCACCGCGAGCCGCAAGGGTGGCAGCTGTTGCCGCGCCGGATTCTGTACCCCGAGGGGGAGGGTCGCTGAAGTTGGCTGCGGGTTTGCCGGGTTCACGGCGCACCACCATAACAGTCGGGACCTTTGACGGCGTCCATCGTGGGCATCAGGCGGTCCTGAGAGAGATCGTGCGTCGCGCGCGCGCCGCTGATCGCGAGAGCGTCCTAGTGACCTTTGAACCTCACCCGCTCCGGATTGTGGCGCCGGAGCGAGCGCCGTGCTTGCTGACGACACCGATCGAGCGCCGGCTTTTGTGGGCGCAGTTCGAACTCGACTACGTCGTCGTGGTGCCGTTTGACGAACGATTGCGCCAACTGGCCCCCGAAGAGTTTGTACGTGACGTTCTCGTGCGACAGCTCAGGCTGGGCGAGCTAGTGATCGGCTACGATCACGGCTTCGGTAAGGATCGTGCGGGCGATGTCGAGACGTTGCGTCGTCTGGGTACAGAGGAAAAGTTCTCGGTTGATGTTGTAGGGCCGGTCACAGCCGGTGAGCAAACGGTCTCTAGCACCAAGATCCGGGATGCGATTGCGGGCGGTGATCTTGCGATCGCGGCGGCCGGCCTTGGACGACGCTACTCGGCCTACGGGCGGGTGGTGCATGGCGCGGGTCGTGGCCGGTCGCTGGGATTTGCGACCGCCAATCTCGAACTGGGTCTCAATAAGTGCTTGCCCCCGGAGGGTGTGTACGCGGTACTGGCCGAGATCGATGGAGAGCATCATGGGGCAATGGCTAACCTCGGCCCGCGACCGACGTTTGAAGAGGGGCCTGGCGGGCTCGAAGCGCACCTCCTCGATTGGTCGGGTGAACCCCTTTATGGGGCTCTCGTGGGCATCGAGTTTGTCCGCCGGCTGCGGCCGGTCAAGCGCTTTGACGGTCCCGAGGAACTGTCAGCTCAGCTTAGCTGTGACCGGGCGGCGGCGCGGACGGCCCTGGCTGATCCCCGGGAGGTGGCGTAATGCGTTCTGCTGTAGTATCTTCCACGATTATAGGTTGATCTTTTCAGTACCCACATTCTAGACATCGATCGAGGGATAACGCGTCTATGAGCTTGAGTTCTTCACAGAAGAGCGAGGTCATCGAGGGTTTCCGGGAACACGAGACTGATACCGGTTCGAGTAGAGTGCAGATCGCCGTCCTAACCCGGCGAATCAACGAACTTACCGATCATTTCCGCCAGCACCCTCATGATCATCACAGCCGTCGCGGCTTGCTCAAGATGGTGGGCAGACGTCGACGGCTGCTCGACTATTTGAAGCGCACCGATGTTGAGCAGTACCGACAGATCCTGGA
>DAOWHI010000221.1 GCA_030641505.1 Gemmatimonadota bacterium
AAAGCTCCACGCATGGCCGTGGGCCAACGGCGTGCCGTCGGCGCTCCTGACCGCACGCGACACCGACACCGTCACCCGCTCGCCGGCGAAGAACGGCTCGGCGGGCGTGAAGCGGATCCGTCGATCGTCGGCGTCGATCTCAAGCTCACCCGCCGCCGGGCCCGACCACCGGCCAAAGACGCGGAACGTGGCGTCGGTGACACTGGTTCGATCGACCGGCTGGTCGAATTCGATCGACAACGGAGCCGCAGGATCGGCTGCGGTCGCATGCGCAGCCGGCGAAGTGGAGACGACCGTAGGTGAGGAACGCTCGACGCCCGGTACCGCCAACAGCGATATCGACAACGCGAGCGCGCCTGGACTGCCCGACCTAACCAGGCTGCTTGACGACCCGAATGTAGGGCAGGGGCTGTTCCCAGCCGTCCGGGAAACGCTTCTTGGCTTCTTCGTCCGACACCGCCGGAGCGATGATGACGTCGCCGCCCATCTCCCAGTTTGCCGGGGTCGCGAGCTGTTTTTCCGCCGTGAGCTGGCACGAATCCACCAGCCTTAGGATCTCCGCGAAGTTGCGACCAGTACTCATCGGGTAGGTAAGGGTCGCCTTGATCTTCTTGTCGGGCCCGATTACGAAGACCGAACGCGCCGTAGCGTTGTCCATTGGTGTCCGTCCTTCGGACGTGTCGCCGGCGTCGGCCGGCAACATGTCGTACGCCTTGACCACATTGAGTTCGGGGTCGCCAATCAGCGGATAGTTGACCGCGTGTCCCTGCGAAGCCTCGATGTCCTTCAACCAAGCCTTGTGGTCGCTGACGTCATCGACGCTGATGCCGATGATCTTGCAGTTGCGCCGATCGAACTCGCTCTTCAGGCCTGCGACAGCCCCGAGCTCGGTGGTGCAGACCGGCGTGAAGTCCTTGGGATGTGAGAAAAGAATCGCCCAACCATCGCCAATCCACTGGTGGAAGTTGATCGTCCCCTCGGTCGTATCCGCCGCGAAGTCCGGGGCGGTGTCGTTGATTCGTAGCGCCATAAGTTCCTCCTTCGAAGTTGCAAAGTCGTGAAGTTTACTTCAGTCGCCCAGCCCTTCCAACTCCAGCTCGACCACCCGCTTGTCGATCTGGTCGACGCTTAAGATCCGGTGGTGGTTGGTATCGGCGACGTACACCATGTGACCGGCCGAAGCCAAGCCCATCGGCTCGTCGAGCTGGGCCTCGAACGGCTCCACCGCTTCCACCGCCCGGCTTGCGGGCTCCAGAGTCTTGAGCTTGTGGTGGTACGTGTCGGCGATCCACAACCGGTGGACTCCTTGTGCCCAAGCGAGCCCGGCGAACGAGCCCGTTCCGACCAGCGTCGTCACCTCCGACCCGGGCTCGAACCCGACCGCGCGCACGCCGGACGACTCGGCATCAGCGAAGAACAACTGCTCGCCGTCGGTCGCCAAAGCCATCGGCCGCGATAGGGCGGCCGTCTCGGGCGGTCCGTCGGTAATCTGCTCGGCTCCCGAGCCGGCGTGGAGCGCGAGCTGCCCCGACTTGAGATCGAGCCGCCAGATCTGATGCGCCCCGGCCATGGCGATGAACAGGTCATAGTTCCACATCAGCACGTCCCACGGGGAGCGCAGCGCACTCTCGAGCGCGTCGCCTGATGCGATCGCGTGACCGGCCAACTCTCCGGTTCCCGCCATCGTCGCGACCTCATCGGAAGCGAGATCGACCATCCGCACGGCGTGATTCCCGCGATCGGCCACGATCAACATGTCACCCGAGAGCGTCAATCCCTGCGGTTCGTTGAACGCCGCCTCGTCGGTCGAGCCATCGGCGAACCCGGCCTCGGTACCGCCGATCACCTTTCGGACCTCAAACGAGTTCCCGACGATGTGGCCGAACACGATACGGTGATTACCCGAATCTGAAACCGCTAACCGGCCCTCGATGTCGGCTGCGAGATTGCCCGGGAACTTCAGCTTCAAGGTGCCCCTCCTTTAATCGGCGTCACCCTCGCCGGGCTCGGCATCGCCGCGATGAAACGCATCGACGTACTCGATCAGCTTCCCGAGATCGCGGGCCAGCGTCTCGAACGTGTCTTTGACCCGCGCCTCATCGAGCTCGACCGACAGTTGGCCGCTGCCCTTCCGCATCTCCGCCAACCGCTGCCGCGCCCCCTCGATGGTGTACTTCTTGTCATAGAGCAATTCCTTGACGAGCTGCACCATCTCGATCTCGCGCTTGCGGTAGGCGCGATTGCCGGCCCGGTTCTTGACCGGTGCCAACCCTTTGAATTGGGTCTCCCAGTACCGCAGGACGTGCGGCTTTAGATCGGTGATCTCGCACACCTCCCCGATGGAGTAGTACTCCTTCTTCGCAATCGGGTTCAACGCCATCGCTTACCTCCGCTCGAACTCGGGCTTTAGTTCCCTCGCCATGAGCTCCTCTAACACGATCCGTGGGCTCTTGGCTTCGTACAACATTTCGTAGACATGATGCGCGATCGGCATCTGGACCTCGGCGCGAAGCGCCAGGTCGTGCACCGATCGGGTCGTGCGTACCCCCTCGGCCACCATCCGCATATCGGCCAGGATCGCGTCCAACGTCTCGCCGCGACCGAGCCGCACACCGACGGTCCGGTTACGGGACAGCTCGCCGGTGCAGGTCAGCACCAGGTCGCCGAGACCGGCCAGCCCCATGAACGTCAGTCGCTCGCCGCCCAACGCCATGCCGAGCCGCGAGATCTCGGCCAACCCGCGTGTGATGAGCGCCGCGCGAGCGTTGTGGCCGTACTCGAGACCGTCTGCGATCCCGGTTGCGATCGCGACGATGTTTTTGACCGCCGCACCCAGCTCGACCCCGACCACGTCGCCGGACGTATAGACCCGAAATCGGGAACCGGCGAACGCTTCACACGCGCTCTCCGCCACCACCGGATCTTCGGCTGCGAGCGTCACCGCCGTCGGGTAGCCGCGACACACCTCTTCGGCAAACGACGGACCCGACAACACCGACACCCGGCCGGCACGACCGGACCCCAGAACCTCGGCTAACACTTCGGTCATCCGTTTGAGCGTCTCGTTCTCGATCCCCTTGGAGGTCGAGACGATGATGGCGTGGTCGGCGATGTGGGGCGCGGCTTTCGTCATGACCTCGCGAACGGCGTGGCTCGGCGTGGCCGACACGATCATCCCAGCGCCGCTGACCGATTGTTCCAGGTCGTCCGTTGGCTCGACGTCGGGGCTCAATTCGTGTTCCGATAGGTACCGCGGGTTGCGTCCGGTGTCGCGGATCGCGGCTACCAGGCTCGGATCGCGCCCCCACAGCCGGACGGTGTGGCCATTCCGGGCCAAGAGATCCGCCAGCGCCGTTCCCCACGAGCCGGCGCCGACCACGGCGATGGCGCGACGATCGCTCACGTCGCCCCCGCTCCGGTCGGACCGCTCGGCCGGATCTGCTTCTCTTCGCCGCGCTTCAGACGTCCGATGTTCTCACGATGGGTCCAGAAGACAAACGCCGTCAGGAACGTGGTCAGCGCCACCAGCGGCCAGCTCGCTGGCAAGCCCCCGGCGTGCAACACCCACACGGCGATCAACAGCACCAGCGCGGCACACAGCGACGCCAACGACACGATTCGGCGCCACCCGACGACCGCGAACCAAACCACTGCGGCCAACCCAGCGGCCAACGGAGACAGCGCCAAGAACACACCTGCCGCGGTTCCGATCCCCTTGCCGCCTTTGAACGCCAGAAAGATCGAGAACACGTGCCCGACCACCGCCGCGACGCCCAGCAACACCGCGTAGGTGCTGGGCTCGATTCCGCCCGCAAACCAGCGCGGCAGAAACCAAACCGGCAAAAACCCCTTTGCGACGTCGAACACCAACACGACCAGCGCCGGCCCTTTGCCGAGATTGCGATAGACATTCGTCGCGCCGTAGTTGCCGCTGCCGACCTTCGACAGATCGACCCCCCGCACCCTACCCGCCAAGAACGCGGTCGGGAACGAGCCCGCCAGGTACGCCAACACGATCCCCCCGACTGCGCTCACTGCGCTTCCTCTTCGGCGGTGGCACCGACCTTGGCCCGGGCTCGTGAGGTCGCCTGCCGGAAAAAGATCTTGAGCGGGACACCGACAAAACCAAACGAATCGCGTATCTGGTGTTCGATGTACCGCCGATAGTGCTCCGGAATCGCCGCCGGGTCGTTCGAGTAAAACAGGATCAACGGCGGACCGGTCTCGACCTGGTGGCCGTACAGGATCCGCACCACCCGACCCCGACGCCGGCCTTTGGACTGGGGCGGGTGAACCCTCGCCGTGGCGGCATGAAGCACGCGATTCAGGTCCGGTGTGGGGATCTTCTTATGCCACTCGTCGGCCACGCGGATCGCTTCATCGAGCGTCCGCCGGACCCGTTGCCCGGTCAGCGCACTCAACGTGACGATCGGCGCGTACGCCAACCGCGGCGCCTGTTCACAAAACGCCGTCTCGTATCCCCTGGCGGTGCGCTCATCCTTCTCGACCAGGTCCCACTTGTTAACGCACACCACGATCCCCCGGCGCCGTTCTTCGACCAAGTTCAAGATGCGCATGTCCTGCCGCGACAACGAGTCGGTGGCATCGAGCATAACGATCGCCACCTGAACCCGGTTCAAGCTCCGCACGGCGCGGAGATACGTGTAGTATTCGACGCCCACCCGTAGCGCCGAGTGGCGCCGAATCCCGGCGGTGTCAACCAACCGGATCCGCCGTCCGTCATACTTCATTGTCGTGTCGATGGCGTCACGCGTAGTGCCCGCCACCGGCGAGACGATGAACCGCTCTTCACCGAGCAGTCGATTGAGAAACGATGACTTGCCGACGTTGGGCTTTCCCAAAACGGCGATCGCGACCTCGTCGGGGTCGAGCTTCTCTTTGCCGGTCTTTGGCGGCAAGGCATCGACAACCGCATCCAGCAGGTCACCCGAACCGGTCCCCGCCAGCGCCGAGACCGAGCGGGGCTCACCCAGGCCGAGCTCGAAGAACTCGTACACCAGCTCACGCTGGCGCGTGCGGTCGATCTTGTTGGCGGCCAGGATCGCCGGCCGTCCGCTTTCGCGCAGCAGTATCGCCGCGTCCCGATCGGTGGCCGTGATGCCGGCCTGCGCGTCGACGACGAGCAAACACACGTCAGCCTCGTCGATGGCGGCCTGAATCTGAGCGTTGACTTCTCGCTCCATCCCTTCCTGGCTCTCGGGAACGAGACCACCGGTGTCGATCAGCGTGAACGTGCGGCCGTTCCACTCGGCGGTCGCCGTGTGACGATCCCGCGTCACCCCGGGCTGATCGTCGACGATCGCCGTGGTCCCGCCGAGGAACCGATTGAAGAGCGTGGACTTGCCGACGTTCGGGCGGCCGACGATGGCGACCACCGGCAAACTCATGCCGCGTCCTCGTCATGGACCGACTCGGCTTGTCGGTAGTAGACCGACTTCTGGTAGGCGGAAAAAGTGTTCTCGATCAACAACTTGATCAGCACCGCCAGCGGAATCGCCAGCAAGAGCCCGATCAGACCGAAGAACGAACCGAACCCGACGATCGCCAGCATTACCCATACCGGGTGTAAACCGACACGGTCGCCGACGATCTTGGGCGACAGGAAGTAGCCGTCGAACGCCTGAACCACCAGGAACACCCCGGCCACTTTGAGAAGCGAGATCCAGATCGGCACCGTTACCAGAGCGATAAAGAGTGCCGGGATCAAGCTCACCACGAGCCCCAGGTACGGCACGATGTTGAACACACCGGCGATCACACCCAGCAGAATGGCATTCGGGAAACCGACGATCCAGAACCCGATGCCGGTCGCCAGGCCGACAAAACACGCGACCAGCAGCTGGCCACGCAGGTACTCACCCAGCAACGTGTCGTAGGTATTGAGGAACGAAAGCGTCCGCTTGCGGTGATCTCGCGGCACCAACCGTCCTACCGACCGCTCGATGCTATGGAAGTCACGCAGCAGGTAGAACGTCAATACCGGCGTCAGTACGGCGTAGCCCAAGATCGTGAACGCCGTCTGAACACCACGACCAAGACCGATCGCCGCACCCCAAGAGGGTTGGAGCGAACGGATCTGCTCGCTGATGAAAGCCATCACATCCCGACTTTCAACCTCTAAAGCGCGTTCGAACTGGATATCACGGATGAGCGGCAATGAACTGTCGGCGAACGCCTGGACCTGCGCTTCGTACCAGCGTTGCAAACCGGCCAGCATCTCCGGCAGGTCCTCCAGGAACTGGCGCCCCTGTTCGAGCACCATCGGGATGACGAGCACCAGCGCCAGCATAACGAGCAGGCCCGCTAGACCCACCACCGCCACCGCGCCCCACGTGCGGCTGATACCCTGGCGCTCCATCCGGCCGACGAGCGGATCGGCCACGTAGGCCAGGATCAACCCAAGCACGAACGGCGCCAGGAACGAGCCGCCGACGTGAACCAGCCACAACAGCGTCAACGCACCGAGGGCGATGACCAACCGGCGGTAGGTATCGGTACCGAACAGCGGCGTCAGCAGGTAGACCAGCACCAAGAACAGGACGATCGGTGATAGCACGGGCCGGACCGACCACACGAAAAAGGCCAGCAAGAGGGCCCACGCGATGATCATCGTTGGGCGTCGTTGTTCCATCGAAACCGCCTCCGAAGAGCTCGGCTAACCGCCTCTAATCACAACAGATAGGAAGGTCAAGCTCAGATCGAGCTTGAAGGCAGGAGTTTAGAGGCTGCGGCGCTGGGGTGTCAAGCGCCTGACGCGGATCGCCCTAGCGTCGCCGGCCACCACCCCCGCGGCCACCACCCCCGCTGAAGCCGCTGCGACCGCTGCGCATGCCACCGCCGGTGCGCATGCTTCCGCTGCGCGTAGCACCGCCCGCGCGCACGTTGCCGCTACGGCTACCCGAGTTGCTTCGCCACGACTGGTAATCGGACGTGCGCTGATTTCCACGACTGCGCGAGGCTAAGTCGG
>DAOWHI010000198.1 GCA_030641505.1 Gemmatimonadota bacterium
CCCCCCCTCAGCACCACGATTGGCTTGGTCCGACTCACACGGGACGCCGTTTCGAGAAACCGCGATCCGTCGCGAAACCCCTCGACATACATGAGGATCGCTCGGGTCTGCGGCTCTTCCTCCAGGTACTCGAGACACTCGTGGAACGTGACGTCGCACTCGTTTCCGATCCCGACGTACACTGATATACCGCACCCAAGCAAAGTCGCTTCGGTCATAAGCGCCAAGCCGACGTTCCCGGATTGAGCCACGATCGCCAGGCCCCCGGCCGGGACTCCCTCCACGCCCACCAGATTGAGCCCGATCGCGGTGTTGAGAATGCCTGAGGTGTTGGGACCGATGACGCGGATCTGGTTGCGCTCCGCGACGGCTGTGACCTCTCGCTCGAGCGCCGCTCCGTCAGGATCGGACTCCTTGAACCCGGCTGCCGGCACAACCACACCCTGAATCCCCGCCTTGCCGCACAGCTCGAGAATTCCCGGCACCGTCTTGGCGCGCGTGGCTATAAAGGCCAACTCGGGTGAGTGGTCTAGCTGATCAATGGAGGTCGCAACGGGGAGACCCAGCAGCTCGCCGCCATCAGGATGAACCGGATAGATCGGCCCCTGAAAGCCGGCCTTTTGAAGCGCACGGAGCGCCTGGTGACCGCGCTTGGTGGTATTCTGCGACGCGCCGATGACCGCCACCGAGCGCGGTTCGAGGATCGTTTGCAGAGTGTGGGCCACTTTTTCGCGACCGAAAGAGTTAGAGGGACCTACTCGACGCGCTCCCAGTGGTCGACGAACTCGCCCTCTACAGTGGCAGTCAACATGTCGCCCTCGAAGACCGCGCGCGGCTCATCGAACAACGGCAGGTCGAACTCGATCTTGCCGTTCTCAATGTTGACCGAGCTGCCACCGCTCACCTGAGAGAAATCGTAGCTCACGCCCGTACCACCGATCTCATCGTTCGCCATATGGAAGATGTTCATCTCGGTGTATCCGTCTTCGGTGAGCGTGTACTTCCGAAACGTGGAGATAGAAGTAGTTTTCCCTTCCGCATCCTTCCAGTAGATGTTGAAGTTCCGATGTGTCTTGGTCCATGTGATCAGACCATCGAGAGCAGGCGGTTCGACCCGCGATCCATCCGGTAGATCCCGCGCGACGAGCCGATACGTCCCCTCAATGCTCGGTCCCTGAGCCGCTACCGGCGTTTCAGAGAGCAAAACAAGCGCCAACGAAATAGCGACAAAGCCCAACAACCGTTTCATGTCCAACCTCCAGGTTGACCAAACAAGTGCACGACTGCGGAAACTAATTCCCGGTGAACCTCGGCGGCCGCTCTTCTTTGAAGGCTCGCTGCCCCTCCTCCCAATCGGCGGATGCCAGACAATCGAGCAGCGCATCGGCCTCCATGGCCAGCGCCGTCTCCGAGTCGACATGGCGTGCTCTGTCCAGGAGACCCTTGGCGAGCGCCAAAGACAACGGCGCTCGGGTCGCTAGCTGCTCGGCCATCGACTGCGCCACCTCCAGCACGCGATCGGCGCGTACGGCGCGGTTGGCGAGCCCCATGTCGGCGGCGTCCTGGCCAGAGAAGAACTCGGCCAACATGAGGAGCTCTTTTGCGCGTGTCAGCCCGACCCGTTGGACCAACATGTACGTCGTCCCGCCGCCGACAAAGGTCCCAAGGGCCAGTTCGGGGAACCGCAGTTTGGCGTCCTCGGCTACGATGACGAGATCGCAAGCCAACGTCAACTCCAGACCGGCCCCCACGGCCGCACCGTTGACGGCGGCCACAATCGGCTTTGGCAGCAGCTGCAATCGCCGGTGCACGCGTTGGCCGACCTCGACGTACGCTTCCCTCGAACCGGCGGTATCTCCGCCCCCGTGTTCTTTGAGATCCGCCCCGGCGCAAAACGCGCGACCCGCACCGGTCAAGACTACCGCGCGTACGGTTTCATCGATCTCGATCGCGTCAAGAGAGCGCGTCAGCTCGTCGTACAATGGCAGGCTGACCGCATTCAGACGATCAGGGCGGTTGAGCGTAATGGTCGCAACCGCCCCGGTCTTTTCGACGACTACCGGGCTGGAAGTAGCGGTCACGGGCGCGTGGCTACGACTCTGCCGGTACTGGCTTCCGGAACTTGAGCAGGTAGCGGTCCATCTTGTAACGCCCCTCCTGGAAGCCCGACACGCTGTGGTCGTCGTCAGGGTTAGCCAGCATATCCGATGTCTCGACGAGCTCGAAGCCACCATTCTGGAAATCTTCGATCACCACCGACTTATTGAGACGGTGAGTATCCTCGTCCCATCCCGGACGATCGGTGGCAACGTCGACGATTCCTAAGATGCCGCCCGGTTTGAGACACCGAAGCAGGTGCGCCACCGTCTCTTCGCGCGAGTACTCGTCGAACACCCATTCGACGTCGTGATAGTTACGGATGATGACCGCCGCGTCCAGGCTGGCTTCCGGCACTTCGTCGAACCCGATCGCGATCTTGACGTTGCTGAAGCCGCGCTCTTCAACTCGCTTGCGAAACGTGACGTCGATCGGCTCCTCTAAGCCCTCAAACGTGAGCCCCACATAGAACCCGAGCACGCTCACCACGCGACCCTCGTCACCGACGAGTCGCGAAAGCAGGTGAGTGTTGTACCCCGTTCCCGGGAACACATCGCCGATCGTGATGCCGGATTCGATGCCGAGCCACTCGTAAACGGCGAGCGGGTTGCGGTATTCGTCCTGATCCCGCTCGGCTTGGGTCCGGAGCTCGTCGTCGAGGACAGATGCGTCCAGCGACACCATCTCCTCCTGGCCCGCCGCAACGCCTCCGGTGACAAACAAAACCAACAGCGCGATCGGAAGCGACCTCTTGTACAAACGTTTCATGCTCTTGCCTCCTTCTATTGAACCAGTTGTCACGCCTCAACCACCTCTACACTTAGACGCGGCTCGATCTGGTCGCGATCAATGAGTGCCGGCCAGAAGGCGACGATCTCTTGGACCCGCGGGCGGCCGCCGGCGAAACCCGTGACGCTCGGTGGGCCCGATAGGATCAGCGGTGCGATCTCGCGCGTAAACCGGTCGACTGGTGCGCGCTCGGCCGCCCTAACGGCGACGCGAAGCTCGATCTCAGGCACGTCGTCGGCCGCTGGGCCGGCCAATGCGCCGTGGGTCGCGTTCCATCCCACGAACTCGGTCCGGATAACTTCGAACGACAACCCCAGCCGGTCGAGCCGCTCGCGC
>DAOWHI010000049.1 GCA_030641505.1 Gemmatimonadota bacterium
GATGCCCCGTTAGAGTCGGCCACGAAGACGCTGATCGCGATGCGGGAAGCCGGCCTCTCGGCGGGTCGCGCATACGGGTTGTACGATCATGAGGCCGGTGGTTTCTTCCGGTACTCGACCACCCGTGATTGGAGCGAGCCGCATTTCGAGAAGATGGCCGAAGACAACGCGCGGCTGGCGATGGCGTACCTCGACGCTTACCGGGTGACCGGCGAAGAGCTCTTTGGCGAGGCCGTGCGCGGGATCTTCTCGTTTGTGCTCGAAACACTGAGCCACAGCGAGGGCGGTGCGTTTGGAAGCCAAGACGCAGACGGAGAGGCTGAGTACTATGGACTCGAGCTAGACGAACGCGCCGAGCGCCCGAATCCCACGATCGATCATCGCTTCTACACCAACTGGAACGGGATGATAGTGGCTGCCGCATTTGAGACCGCCGCAGTTTTCGGTTGGCCTGAGCTCACCGCGTGGGGCGAGCGTACAGTCGAACGGTTGAACTCCAAGTTGTCCACGCCTGACGGCGCAATGCGGCATGTCCTTCGCCCTCCGTACGATGGCGATGATGCGATCGACGTAGCTGCCCCGCTCTTGTTGACCGATCAGGCGTGGTGGCTGGCAGCCCAATTGGCCGCTTACCAGACGACGGGCAAGCGCGACCACTTCAGGCGCGCGGAGACACTGGCGAACGTGATCGAGCGAGGCTTTTTTGACCCTCAACGCGGCGCGTGCCGCGACCGATCGTTCGACGTCAGTGGAGACGGAGTCATCGACCAGCCACACTATCCGGTGACCGACAACGCCTCAGTCGCGACCAGCTTGGCGGCGTTGACGGCGTTGGGCGGCGACGAGCGATGGCACGAGCGGGCCGAGACAATCGTTCAGGCGCTCGCCGGAGACGCGGCAGGCCTCGGCTTTCTCGGCGCCAGCCTGGCGTTGGCGGCGATCCACGTCATGGACACGCCGGTTCAGATCCACCTGGTCGGCCCAACCGATGACGAAACGCTGCGCGCGCTGTGGAGCGTCGCGTGGCAGCAGTACATGCCCTCGCGAGTGACGGAGATCCTCGACCCGGACCGCGATCAGGAACGGTGGGAGGCGCTTAGTTATCCGCGCGAAGGCGGGCCGCGAGCGTACGTCTGTGTGGGCGATCGGTGCCTGGAGCCGGTGACCGCGCCGGACGCATTGAAGCGTCAGCTGGAGACTATCGGGTCACAGTAGGGTAGGTGTTACGGATTCTGGCGTGGGGAATCAAACGTCAGCGTGGCGGGCGGGGCGTTGTTCCCAACCCGGTCGGTGATCGTCGCTTCCAGGGTGTGCACGCCGGCCGGCACTGGGACACCGGGCGGCGGGAGCGGCAAAGTCGTCTCGCGTACTCCGGCCGGCACCCAGGACGCCAAGTGGAAGGTCACGCCTTCGGCCGTGATCAGCGTAAAGCGGAGCGCGGCCAGGTCCAGCCCGAACCCCGCGCGATCAGCGTAGTGAGCTTTGACGCCCCCCCCGGTGCGCTCCAACGTCAACGTCGGCGGCGCGAAGGCCTCCTGCGCTGGACTTGAACCGGCGCCGAGCCGGGCCACGATGACGTCAGCTGAGCCGGTCATCCCGTGCGCAGCAGTGCCGTTCAGGCCAAACGACAAACGGCCCACACGAGGAGCGGTCCAGACGACCGACTCGAGTGGCCAAGCGAACCGGGCCCCGCCTTGAAATCGGGCGACCACGTCGCCCGCCATCGCTTCCCGTACCGGAAGCGACCCAGCTCGAGGCCGATCGATGTGAACTCGATTCTCGACCCAAACCACCAGTCGCTCACCGGTCGCGAGTGAGATCTCCGGTTCCGGCCCATCGGCTCGGATGCGCAAGGTGTCGGTCGGAATGCTACGAGGGATCGACTGCGACCGCGCAGGGATGGGACGGATGCCAGCGAGGATCGCCAACCCTAACAGTGGCAGAAAGTGACGCCTGCTCACCCTGCATTGCCGATCAGGACTGGCCAGCGTGCGGACGCAATCGCCAGGAACGCCCTTGCAGCGACTCGTGCCGTCTCGTCTCCCCAGTCCCACCGTGGCGACAGCTCCATGATGTCACCGCCGGAGAATGTGGGCGACGACGCCCAAATTTCGAGCGCTCGCAACACCTCTGACACCGATAATCCACCCGGCCCGGCGGCGCTGGTGCCAGGCGCTTGTGCCTGATCAACAACGTCGAGATCGAGCGAAACGTAGAGGTGATCGGCCTCTAGCGAGGCGCGCTCGAGCGCCTCTTGGGCCACCTGCTCAATTCCGCGCGCGCTCACCGTCGCGACATCGTACACGGCCACACCGCGCTCCTCACACCAACCGCGATGGGCGGCCGAGTTGGCGAACGGTCGGATACCGATTTGGATCAGCCGCTGGGGTGGCAGCGCTTCCAGCTCGAGTGCCCGCCGCATCGACGTGCCGCTGGAGATCGAATCGCGGCTGTATGGCCGCACATCATGATGGGCGTCCAAGCTGATCAGCCCCCACTTTCCCCCGCGCGCGTCGACCAGCGCACGTAAGACCGGAAACGAGAGACTCTGATCGCCACCAATCGAAACCAGACATCCGACGCGGTCGAGCACGCTGCCGAGCACTTTCGCGACGCGATCATGGGCGTCTGCGACACCGAGGCCATGAAGATCGACGTCCCCGAGATCGGTAATCCTCGATCCCACCGGCCACGCTGAGCTCCCCTGGTCAGCCGAAAACCGGGCCAGGGCGGTTCGGAACGCATCCGGTCCACGACGCGCACCCGGTCGCGTCGGAATCGCGGCATCGAAGGGAAGCCCGACGATCGCCGCTGCACAGGGACCACCGTCGTCGTGCTGGATACGCTCGACCAGCCGACCCCCACCATCAGACGTAGGATATCGCGCCCTTGGTGGCAGCAACGAAGACTGAAAACCAGAATCGGTTCGGCCGTTACTCAAAGTCGAGGTAGACCTCAGACCAACCGGGCCATGCGATATAGAAGGCGGCCAGGATCGCCAGACCGACGAGGGAAGGCGCGGCGCGCTTCCACCCGGTCCACCCGCGACGTTCGGTAAGCAGAGCCAGCGCCAGAAACAGCGGTAACCCGAGAGAAGCCCTCAGCACCTCGGACATACCCTCGAGCATGAACGCGATCGCACACACCCACCCGGTGATCACCACCAGCGGGAAGCGGCCCAATGTCTGCCATGCCTCCGACGCTACGCGGTGAACCGCCGGGTGCCGCACTCAGACGGTAAACGACTCCAGTGTCTCGGATCGCGAACGGTGACGCAGCTTTTCGAGCGCCTTTTCCTTGATCTGACGCACCCGCTCGCGGGTGATACCGAGCACCGACCCGATCTCCTCCAGGGTCATTGCCTCGTGGTTGTCGAGCCCGTAGTACAGCTGAAGGATCTTCGCCTCGCGTGGCTTGAGAGAGCCTAGTGACCGTTGGATCGCCCTGCGGCGGGCGCTCTCGGCGGCGTTGTCATCAGGCAGCGGGCTGTATTCATCGGGCAGGTAGTCCAAGAGCTTGTTGTCCTCACCCGGCGTTAGCGGCGCGTCCAAGGACAGGTGCGCCTGCGAGATCGACATCGTCTTGCGAACCTCCTCGATCGAGATGTCCATCCCGCGCGCGATCTCCTCGGCCGATGGCTCTCGACCGAGCTCTTGAAGCAACGCATTCGAACGTCGACCGATTCGGTGCAACGTGCCAGCACGATTCAGCGGTACGCGGACAATCCGTGACTGCTCGGCCAGCGCCTGGAGGATTGCTTGCCGGATCCACCACACCGCATACGAGATGAACTTGATGCCCTTCGTCTCGTCGAACTTGTGGGCCGCACGAATGAGCCCAACGTTGCCCTCGTTGATCAAGTCGGCCAACGAGACGCCTTGGTTCTGGTACTTCTTCGCCACGCTAACGACGAACCTCAGGTTGGAGCGACAGAGCGTCTCCATCGCTTCCTGGTCGCCTGCTCGGATGCGGCTCGCGAGCCGTGCCTCCTCGTCGCGACTGATCAGCGGATAGCGGCTGATCTCCCTCAGGTACAGGTCGAGAGACCCCTCGTCAAAGGTGGTCTGCTTGGATGCGTTCAGTGCCATAGCCATACAGGTCCCGGTCTCCCTGAGTCTATGGATTTTGGAAGGGGCGCTCGGAAGCGCCTGTGAGTAGATGTGAGCCGATTATACCATAAGAAACCCGAAGATGTCCAGGAACTAGCGAATCAGATCGCCAATCCGGCCGAATCGGATTTCGTCGATCCAGGGGATGGGACCGGCCGATTCCTTGGAGAAGTACACGATTAGAGGCTGACCTTTGATCGCTTCCTGGGGGACGAAACCCCAGTACCGGCTGTCCGCCGAGTTGTCGCGGTTGTCACCCATGACGAAGTAGCCCGCCGGCGGAACTACGATCGGCCCCCAGTTGTCACGCGAGGGCCGATATCCGTCGTAGTCGACCTCGGACTTCAGGAACTCGCGCTGCCAAGCGAACTGTGGGCGGTACTGATCATCCAGTCCATCGACGTATCGCACGTAGGGTTCACGTAGGGTCCGACCGTTGACCGACAACACCTTGTTGCGCATTGACAGCGTGTCACCCGGCATCCCCACCACGCGCTTCACGTAGTCGGGGTCGGGCTCGTACTCGTTGTACGGGTCGGGGTAGACGAAGACCACGATGTCACCGCGCTCGATCTCGCTGAAGCCGGGCAATCGATACCCTGTCCCTGGGATCTGTGCACCATACACGACCTTGTTGACCAACAAGAAATCCCCGATTAACAGCGTGTCCTCCATCGAACCCGTGGGGATCTTGAACGCCTGGACCAGAAACGTGCGGATCACGATGAAGAGCACAAACGCTACCGCGATCGACTTTGCCCACTCCCACGCGCCCCGTTTCAACGACGACTCTACGGAGGCACGAGTGTAGCGCGTCTTCCCTTTCTTCTCTGCTCTTTTCATAGGACGCCTCACGTATCAATCTGGGTCCGTTGCAAGCGCCCACTGTAGTCGACGTAGACGGTTTTCAAGTCGCTGAAAAAATCATACACTGGCCAGCCGCCTTCGCGGTGGCCATTACCGGTGTCCTTTACCCCGCCAAACGGATAATGAGCCTCAGCGCCGATCGTGGGACCGTTGACGTACGTGATCCCAGCATCAACGCGGTCGATCGCCTGAAACGCCGCGTTGACGTCCTGAGTATAGATCGACGACGACAATCCATAGCGGACATCGTTCATCACCTCGATCCCATGGTCCAGGTTCTCGACCATGAGAACGGACAGTAGAGGTCCAAAGATTTCCTCCTGGGCGATCCGCATGGCGGGCTCGACGCCGGTGAAGATGGTCGGTCGGTAAAACCAACCGCCAGCGAGCCTCTTGTCCGCCGGAATCTCACCTCCGGTTCTCAGGTTCGCGCCTTCGTCGGTGCCAATTCGAACGTACTTGGCGACCTTGTCTCGCGCCTCTTCGTTGATTAAGGGCCCAACGTCCGTACCTCGCTTTCGACCATCCCCCAACACCAGCGCCTCCGCGCGTTGAACCAGCTCGTCGACAAACTCATCGTGGATACCCGTCTGGAGCAATAAACGGCTGGTCGCAGTGCAGCGTTGACCGGTCGTTCCGAACGCACCCCAGAGGACCCCTTCTAGGGCTAGCTCGATGTCGGCGTCGTCGAGGACGAGCTGCGCGTTCTTACCACCCATCTCGAGCGAAACCAGCTTGGCTTGCTCGCCACAGGCGGCGGCGATCTTGCAACCTACTGCCGTCGACCCGGTGAAAGAGATGCCGGTCACCCACCGATGAGTCGTCAACGGGGCACCGGCTTCGGGCCCAAAACCGGTTACCAGCTGAATAACGTTCTCGGGCAATCCAGCCTCGAGCAGAATCTCGACGAACTTGACCGCCGACCATGGGGTATCCTCGGCCGGTTTCCAGACGACCGCATCTCCACACACCAAGGCCGGAAAGATCTTCCAGCTCGGCACCGCAATCGGGAAGTTCCACGGTGTGATGATCCCAAAGATGCCGGCCGGGCGGCGAATTGAAACGCCCATCTTCTGCGGCAGCTCGGAGGGCGCCGCGTAACTGAACAGCCGCCGGCCTTCGCTGGCGGCATAGTAGGCAGTATCGATCGCCTCCTGGACGTCACCCCGAGTCTCGACCAATGGCTTGCCCATCTCGCGTGTCATCCCATCCGCCAGCTCGTCTTTGCGCTCGGTCAAGAGGTCCCCGGCGCGCTTAAGTACGTCGCCTCGCACCGGAGCCGGGATCCGGGACCATTCCTCGAACCCCGCCTTGGCCGCAACCGCCGCCTCGTCAATGTCGGCCGGTCCGCTTGCAGCAAACGTCCCGACCACGTCGCTGGTGTCAGCCGGATTGGTATTTCTGAAGGTCGTGCCAGTCGCGGACTCGACCCATTTGCCACCGATCAGATTGCGATACGTCTCACTCATAAGCTTTTATAAGTACCCTGTGACTCGTTGTCCGGCCAGGGGTTCACGCTCTGCCCTGGTTTCGATCCCGGCGCCTCTGAGCGGCCTCCCACAGCGACTCTTCTTCCGGCGTTTCGCGCTTGAGCCCGGGCACGACAGTCGGCCGGGAATCCTCGCCGATCGCGACAAACGTCAATTGGCACGACGTGGTGTGCCGCACCTCCCCCGACAGCAAGTCCTCGGCCTCGACCTGCACGCCGATCACCATGGATGTTCGACCTACCCAGTGCACCTCGGCGCACAACGTGACCAAGTCGCCAATCCGAATCGGTGATCGAAAATCAACCCGATCGATCGACGCAGTGACAGCGTGCTTGCCGGCATGGCGAGCGGCGGCCACGTAGGCTGCGTGATCGACCTGACGCAAGATCCAGCCGCCGTGGACCGACCCAAAGATGTTGCGTGACTGTGGGTCGGCGAACACGCTCATCTTGACCCGGCTGCAGGAGACGGGCTTCGGTTCGGAAACGGGATCAGATTCGACGTTCGTCACTGGGACAAATATCGCCTCTCGTCGAGGGATCTCCAATGGGTCGGCAACGGAACTCGGGGCTAGGTTTCGAACGCATGGTGGCGTCGCTGGACGATTTGGCGCTCGAGATCACCCGTTGTCGCCGTTGTCCGCGGCTGGTAGCGTGGCGCGAGCTGGTAGCTCAACAGAAGCGGCGGGCGTTCGCGGGCGAGGAGTACTGGGGACGCCCGGTGCCCGGCTGGGGCGATCCGAACGCACGTTGCCTGCTGGTCGGCTTGGCCCCCGCCGCTCACGGCGCCAACCGGACCGGGCGAATGTTCACCGGCGACGAATCCGGTCGCTGGTTGTATCGAGCGCTCCACCGCTCCGGCTTCGCCAACCAACCGCAGTGCGAACGTCGGGACGACGGTCTCACCCTCACCGGCTGCTTCATTACCGCTGTTGCCCGCTGTGCCCCACCTGCCAACCGACTGAAGCCGGTCGAACGCGACAATTGTCGCCCGTACCTCGAGGCCGAGATCAAAGCCCTCCAGAATGTGCGCGCTATAGTGACACTAGGGCAGTACGCGTACGACCATGTCCTGCGCATCTATCGCGATCAGGGCGGGTTGGTCCCAGTCCCAAAGCCACAGTTCGCGCACGGTACCGAGGTCCACCTAGGGGTTGACGAACCGGTAGTGCTCGCCTCGTATCACCCTTCCCAACAGAACACTTTTACCGGCAAGCTCACCGAGCCGATGCTCGACGCGATATTTGAGCGAGCGCGCGAGATCACCGACGTGTAGCCCAGGCGCTACTTGTCGCGGGACAAATCGTACTTCTCGATCTTCTTGTACAGGTGGGAACGTTGCATGTCGAGTTGACGTGCGGTTTCGGAGACATTCCAGTCGTTCTCGCTCAACTTCCGACCTAGAAACGCTTTCTCGGCGGCGTCGCGGTAGTCGCTAAACGTGGAGTGCTTGGCGATCAGAGACTCGGCCTCATTCACCCTGGATCGGTCGACCGCGGGCTGGGTCAGCGTCTGTACGTCATCGGCGCTGATCGTATCCCGGGAGCCCAGAATAACCAGCCGCTCAACGGCATTCTTCAACTCTCGAATGTTACCCGGCCACGAGCGCTTGGTGAGGGTATCAACCGCCTCTTCGGTAAATGGCTTCTCCACCATCCCGTTATCAGCGCAGTAAGCGCGCGCAAAGTGGCGCACGAGCCGCCGGATGTCCTCCACTCTCTCCGATAGTGGCGGCACGTGGATCGGGACTACGTTCAATCGATAGTACAAATCCTCTCGAAAGTTGCCTTCCGAAATCTCGGACACGATATCCTTGTTGGTGGCGGCCAACACGCGGGTGTCAACTTTGATTCGCTCACCACCGCCAACGCGTTGAATGACGCCGTCTTGTAGCGCTCGCAAGACCTTGGCTTGCGCGGCCAGACTCATGTCCCCGACTTCATCGAGAAAGAGGGTGCCGCCATCGGCCAGTTCGAACTTGCCCTTTCGGCGTGCGTGCGCGCCGGTAAAAGCCCCTTTCTCGTGTCCGAACAGCTCCGACTCGATGAGCTCTTGCGGGATCGCCGCACAATTAACCTCGATAAACGGCTTGTCGCGGCGCTCTGAGCGAGCGTGGATCTCCCGGGCAATCAACTCCTTCCCAGTCCCATTCTCACCGGTGATCAACACGTACGCTTTGGTGGGTGCGACTTTAGCCACTTGTTGCAGAACCTCCTCGAGTGCCGGGCTGTCGCCCACGATGACATCGCGTGTCACCGGGCCGCCACTACGAAGCGCTGCGTTTTCCCGCTCCAGCTCACGCTCGGCCAGGGCGTTCGCGATCCGGCGCAGAACGATCTCACGGTCGGGAGGCTTTTCGAGGAAGTCGAAGGCCCCTCGCTTGAGCGCTTCGACCGCCGTTTCCACGTTCCCGTGCCCGCTGATCATGACCACTGTCGCATCAGGGTCCTCGGTGCGCAGCTGCTCCAACACCTCGAGCCCATCCATCGGGGCCATCTTGATGTCCAGCAGCACCAGATCCGCGACCTGGTCCGCGTAGGCCTTCAGGGCCTGGGGCCCGTTTTCTGCGGTTCGGACGGCATACCCTTCATACTCGAGCATCTGTTGCAGCGCCTGGCGGATGCCCGGCTCGTCGTCGACCACGAGTAAGTCAGCAATCGGTGTAGGGCGTCGGCTCATGGTCGTCCTATCGGCAGCTCGTAGACACGATAGCTCGACTCGCGCATGCCCATTCTCTGATAGGTGTCGCGTGCACCGCGATTCTCCCGGTCGACATATAACCTCACGGCGGTCACATCTCCGGCGGCCGCAGCCGCGTCGAGTACGCATTGCCAAAGTGCTCGGAAAACTCCGGTCCGCCGCTGGCCGGAATCCACGTACACGGACTGGAGCCACCAGTAGGAGCCCGCGTTCCAATCACTCGGCTCGACAGTCACCAGGCATTGGCCGCATACAGTACCGTCTCGTTCGGCCAACCAGTACTGCCCACGGTGGGGACTAGCGATAATCGCATTCACTCCGGCCGCTACACGTTGGTCATCCAGGTGGATGCCCTCGCTCTCAAGCGCGAGGCGACGGTTGAAGTCGATGATCTGGTTCACGTCGCCACGCTCGGCGGGTCGAATCGAAATCGCCATTCGAGTACAGAAGATCGCCGTGTCAGTGGCCGCGTCCAGCCGTTGATCTTGGGCGACTAGCGCTGGCGGGCGAAACGGTTGGCTTCCTCGAGCACCTCCCGCACGCGATCTAGCGGAAGTGCGGGGGCGGTGCCGCGGTGCCCTGTCACGGTGGTCGCCTGAAACAGCGAGTTCAGGATCGCCTCCTCGGTGGCCTCGATCGCCGCCAGAAAAAGCGGCGAGAGCGTCTCGGGCCGCAGCGACGTTCGGGTTGTCGTCGTTCCGTTTGAATCGTGAGCAATCCTGAGCCCCAGATGGGTCGAGAACGCGATCACGTAATCTCCCGAGCCGTGCGAAGAGAAACCGCCGACACGTCCGATCGCGTACGGCGCGCGGCGGGCGATCCTGACCAACGCGTCCGCCCCAACCGGCGCGTCGGTAGCGATCACGATGACGATAGAGCCACCGCCGGCGTCGGGCTCGTCCGTCGGGCGGTAACCAACCGGATCATGACTTCGGTCGCGCTCTATGGCCTCTGAGTCGCTCGGCACCCACCGCCGAATGAAATCGGCGGCGCCAAGCAGCTGGCCGACCGGCACACCTTTGATCTCGAGCGCACCGCCGAAGTTCGACTGTACGAGTGCGCCCAGCGTGTAGACGTCGTCGCCAATTCGAACCCGACGGCTGGCGGTGCCGATACCACCCTTGAATCCCAGCGCTCGCGTGCCGGTCCCAGCGCCAACCGATCCCTCGTCCACCGGACCATCCCTAGCCACCGTCAATGCGGATTCAACCTCGGCCGAGCCAATCCGTGGAACTCGAATGGCGTTCAGAAAACCATCATTCGTCTCCGCTACGACCGGGTTAACCGAGCGTACCGCGGGGTCATCGGTTGCCTCCAGCGTCCACTCGACGAGCGCGTCCGCGGCGCGACCGACCGCCAACGTGTTGGTCAAGACAACCGGCGTCTCCAGAGTGCCCAGTTCATCAACCTGGGTGACACCGGTCAGCTTACCGAATCCGTTCGCGACGTGGATCGCTGCGGGGACCTTTTCCAGGAACACGTTGCCCGGATGCGGCCGAATCGCTGTGACTCCGGTGCGGATCGAGTCGCCCTCGACTACCGTCGCATGACCGACGAGAACGCCGGGGACATCGGTGATGGCGTTGAGTGGACCAGGCGGCAGAACCCCGATTTCGACACCCAGCCGGCGCGCACGAGCTCGGCTAGCATCCTCCTGAGCGGTCGCGACGATGACGTCGCCGCCGAACACGCACGCCGCGACGATCAGTGGAACAGCTTTCGCAATTTGTATCACGTCATACCCCGACGGCCGTGATTGTGAGCGACAACGTACAACGCGACCGAGCCCTCCACCGCCGCCGACAGCGACTATACCTCGTCCGACATCGGCAGCCCGACCACGAGCGCCGCGTGATCCTTGATCTCGTCTGACACACCGGCCGTCTCGTTGCCAACCGCGAGCGCCACCGGCACTGACGGGAGCGTTGCCTGGAAGAGGTCGGGTGCACCCGCTTCGAGCACGACCACCGGCAGTTGGCGCGCTGCGCACCAC
>DAOWHI010000216.1 GCA_030641505.1 Gemmatimonadota bacterium
GTACGGGGTGTTCGCGCTGATCGCCGCGATCGTTGGGCAGTACGGCGTTGGAATCCTCAAGACGCTGTTTGTTTACGCGGCAGTCGTGATTGTCGGCCTCGCCATCCATGCCGGTGTCATTTACCCGACCGCCGTTCGCTTCCTTGCTGGGATGAACCCGGTTCATTTCTTCAAGGGAATCGCGCCCGCCCAACTGGTTGCCTTCAGTACGTCGTCGTCGAACGTGACCCTGCCAGTGACGATGGAATGCGCGGAGGAGAACCTCGGGGTTGGGGAGGAGGTTTCGGCGTTCGTCCTCCCGCTTGGTGCGACAATCAACATGGACGGCACAGCACTCTACCAGGGAGCAGCGACGATCTTCATAGCTCAGGTGTACGGGCTCGAACTTTCGCTGACCCAGCAGTTGCTCGTAGTGCTGACCGCGACGTTGGCATCGATTGGTGCCGCCGGGGTGCCGGGTGTCGGCATGATCACACTGGCGTTGGTGCTCCGGACGGTGGGGGTACCGCTCGAGGGCATCGCCTTGATCCTCGGGGTCGATCGGATACTCGACATGTGCCGAACGGCCGTCAATGTCACCGGCGATTCATCGTGCGCCGTGATCGTGGCGGCCTCCGAGGGAGATTTGACTGCGGTTCCGCCCGTTGCACCCGGTGGCGAGGAGCCCGTTTGGACCTCGGAAACCCGAGTCTGATCCGGCCACTAGTACTTCCGAAGTATTCCGATCGCCACACCCTGGATTTCGACCCTGCCCGCGTCCAACCGAATCGGTTCTAGCTGATCGTTCGCCGGCTGCAAGACCACGGTGCGATCGGGGCCGCGGTAGAACCTCTTGAACGTGGCGTTCTCGCCGTCAATCAGCGCCACCACGCGTTCTCCGTCCCGAGCGGTCTGGCGTCGCTCAACGATCAGGTAATCGCCGTCCTGAACCTGTTCGTCGATCATCGAGTCCCCCCGGACGCGTAGCACGAACGTCTCACCTCGTCCCAGCAGGTGCTCGGGAATGGCGATTGTGTCTTGGGTCTGTATCGCCTCCAGCGGTTCGCCCGCAGCCACCAGACCGAGCAACGGGAGCTCAAGCGCCGTGGCAGACCCGGGTGGAGTCAGCTCCAACGCCCGACTCCGGTGTGCGTCACGCTTTAGGATCCCTTTGGCCTCCAAGTTGCGAATGTGCTCGTGGACGGTGGCCACCGAGGAGAGACCGAACTCGGCAGCGATCTCCTCGAGGCTCGGAGCGTACCCATGCTGTTCCATAAATGACTGGATATAGTCATATATTTCACGCTGGCGCTTTGTTAGGTTCATGCGCGGACCTCGCGGGTGGTGGTAAATCCCGATGGGCAAGATTACCGAAGAAATCCCGAAAGTCAAGTCGTGGCAGCGCTGGATCCCGCGTCACGGGAGCGTGCTAATGCGGGGCGGCGGATCGTGAGCAGCGAGTCGATCGGCGCTGGGATCAGCTCACCCCACGCTCAGGCGGCCGCTGAGCTCATGAACGAGCTGGTGCGCGTCTTCAAGGTGCGACGGCTCTACGACACCGGACATCCTCAACGTCTGGAGACCGAGTCGGCAGCTACCGCACGAATCGACGAGCTCCTCAACACCGTTGGCCCCATCGAACTAGAGATCAGGGAGGACGCGTTCCAGTGGCTCGCCGAGATAGTGTACCGGCGTCCGACGGGCACCGACTCGCTTGCGTTCCTGATGTACCGCGAGGGGTTGCGGACGCTCGCTTTCCATCCCGGACTCGTGGAAGATGAGTTGGCGATCTTCCTGGATAATGTCGCCGCCTCTGCCAGAGCTGGTTTCGAGTCCGAGCTGATCGCCCGACTCTGGGAGGAGCGGTTGCTGCACATCCGTTACTCGTATGTCGAGCGACTCGCCGACCGCGAGTGGGTGCCCGCCAAGCCCGAACTGGTTCCAGAGGTAAGCTCCGATGAGGACGTACCGACGCTCGATCTCGATGACGAAGACCGCATCGACGTTACCCGTCTTCCGATGATTCACGAGAGCGAGCCGAACTTGTATCGGCTCGACGATGAAGACCTGGCGTACCTCGAGCGGCAATTGCGCGCCGAACAGGAGCGAGGGGTTCTGGAGCAGGTGTTGAGTTGCATGCGCGAGCTCGTTCTCGATCCACCCTACGAAGACCCGAGCCCGATTCTGAGGGCGCTCGAAGAAATCCAGGACGGCCTGCTTGAACGCAACGAGTTCGAGGCCGTGCAGGGGATGCACGAGCTGTTTAGGCCTTGCGTGGAAGAGGGCCAGGCCGACGTTCGCGCGCAAGAGACCTTTGGGCAGATGCGGGCCCAGTCGCTCGCAACGAAGGTGCTGGAACAACTGAGCGTGCGCCTGGAGGCGGGTCAGGCGACGGATGCCGACGTCGCTGGCTTCTACCGCGTCTTTGGCACCGGGAACATGGCCGTCCTACTGGCGGGATTGCCCGACTTCAAGCGCCTCTGTCAGCGCCCGATCCTAGCCGAGACGTTTGTGCAACTGGCCGAGTCCGACCCAGAGGCCTTGGTCGCTTCCATGGAGGGTGAAAACCTCGGTGCGGCGGGCTCGGCGGCGTACCTGGCCGGTCTGATGGCCGAGCCGCGCTTGGTCGAGCCATTAGGGAGAATGCTCGCCAGGCGCGAGACAAAGCTGAGACGCGAGGCCTTGCTGGCGCTCAAGCTATTCGAGGACCCTCGCGCGTTGGGGTTGATCGCGGAGCGGGTCGACGACAGCGACCCAGCGATTCGTCTCTACGCTTTGCGACATGTGATTGGCCACAGGTACTCGCTCGCCCTCGAGCGCGTCGCGTCGCTGATCAACTCCCGAGAGCTGTCCGATCGATCGCCGGCCGAGCGACGGTTGTTTTTCGAGGCCTACGGTGCGCTCGGCGGATCGACCGTTGTCGACTTGCTCGCACGACGCCTGAGACGTCGGGGCGGTTTTTTCCGTCGGGTGGACCCCGAGGGTGCCTTCAACGCCGCCATCGGGCTATTGGCCACCGAGACGGTCACTGGGCGCCAGATCCTCGAGCAGGCGTGTGAGTCCGGCAGCCCGCATGTCCGACAAGCTGCTCGGAGGGCGTTAGACGGCGACACCGGGAAGGTCGGTCAGCGACCATGAGCGTGAGCTCGATCTCTCACGCCCGGCATGCGCTCGCTGCCGAGCTGGTCCAGGACCTCTGGGTCGCTCTCCGATCGGCACAGCTCTATGAGCCAACCAACGAGACGCTGAAATTGGCAGGTGAGAAGTTGGCGACCTGCGTCCGATCGCTGCGCGACCTCGACCAAGCAGCCAAGCTTGAGGTCGGTGACGACATCATCGAGGTGAACGGAACCCGTGTGCGCATGGAGCTGCATACCTACGAGCTGTACTCGAAGCTGCGGAGCTTCGTGAACGATCTCGGGGTCGGCGGATTCGAGTGGACCGGACCAATAGACGGCGACGAAGCGACCCACTTTGCGGCTGTGGTTGGGCGCTACCAGAGCAACGGGGGCGCGGCGCACACGACTCTCGGTCCACGACTCGCCGAAGCCGGGATCCAGAATGTGAAGGTGCTGACGCGAGGCACCGAAATCGTACACGATCCTTTTGCCGGTGCTGACGCCCTCACAAAGGAGCGAGTCGGCGTCACGTACCGGATGGGGGTGGCGGTCGTCCGCGACCTGCTCGAGAGCCAGCGGGAGGGTCGCTTACCGCCGCGTTACCGAATCCGGCGTGCCGTCCAGTCCATCGTCGATGAGGTCCTCACCGAGGAGATGCTGATCCTGGGGATGACCTGCCTCCGGGATTACGATGAGCCCACGTTCACCCACTCCGTGAACGTGTGCATTCTGTCGGTGTCGCTTGGTCATAAGATCGGTTTGACCCGGCTCGAGCTCTACAAGCTCGGACTGGCAGCGCTGCTGCACGACGTCGGAAAAGTGGACGTGCCAAAGGAGGTGCTCAACAAGGCCGGCAGCTTGACCGACGATGAATGGAGCGTCATGCAGCGACACACGACCTTCGGGGCGTGGCGCCTGATCACCGAACGGGCAGAGGGGACGATGCCGGCTCACGAGATGCTGGTGGCTTTCGAGCACCACCTCAACGTTGACCTTTCTGGCTATCCGAGGCTTTATGCACCTCGTGAGCTCTCCTTTTACTCGAAGATCGTCGGTATCGCCGACGCGTTTGACGCAGGCACAACGCCTCGCGTCTACAAGACCGATCCCATCACCCCAGCCCGGATGGTCGAGATTCTCGAGGAACAGAGCGGGACTCGATTCGATCATGTCCTGGTCAAAGCGTTCATTAGCGTTCTCGGCATCGTTCCAGTCGGATCGATGTGTCTGCTCGACACCGGTGAAGTCGCGATCGTGATGAGCCCCGATCCGAGTGCCAAGAACCTTCGTCGACCCCAGGTCAGACTGATCGCGGCCGCCGATGGTGTGCGAGTCGATGGACCGGAGGTGAGCTTGACGGAGAAGGATGATGACGGAGGGTACTCACGATCGATCGTCAAGGTGCTCGATCCCGACAAGTATGGAATAGATATACCGAGCCACTTCTCCGACGCGTGATGATGCCCCGCGAGCAGCGGTAGCCAGACGATAGAATCGGAAGCGCGCTGGACGTGGGTCAAAAGGCGCCGGTAGATTGGCGTTCCTGATGGCACCGCGGTTCTCGCTCAGCACCTCTTTCTCCGACGTCAGCCGTCAGCTGGACCGACTGGCGGAGCGGGAGCTTGGCGTCGAGATCACGCTCTACGATACGGAGTGGCTGCTCAATCTGGGCAAAACCACTGGGGTCAGAAAGCTCGGCGACGAGCTCGCCCAGCGTGGGATCGAGGTCTCGGTTCACGCACCGATCTTCGATCTCAACCCCGGCAGTCTGGACCCCGTCGTACGCAAGCACACTCGACTCTGCTGGGAGCGCACGATCAGCGTAGCCGGTGCTTTGGGAGCCCGACACGCCAACTTCCACACCGGATACTTGCCCCTGTTGCCGGAGTCGACGCTTCCGGGCTGGATGGCCCTAAGCCTCGAAGTCTGGGAGAGGCTCGTAGGCCTCGCTGCCGACGCCAGCATTACGTTGCTGCTGGAGAACATGTTCGAGCCTACACCTCGAGTATTACTTGATCTCCGAGACCAGTTGGATGCCAGGCACCTCGGTTTTACCCTGGACGTGGCCCACGTTCACATTTTTGGTACCGTATCCCTCGATACCTGGTGGCATGAACTGGGGAATGGAATCCGCGAGGTGCACCTGCATGACACGGACACTTTCTCGGACGATCATTTACTGCTCGGCGACGGGGCCATCGACTGGAAGAATGTATTTGAGAAACTATTCCGCTATGCCCCCGATGCGATAAAGGTAATCGAGATGCCGGTGGAAGCGGGTCTGCAGAGCCTGGCCCGCATTCGGGCCGGTGGATACAGCGATATCCAGCTGGAGTTGTTGTGAAGCCAAAGCAAACACGGTGGTGGGCGGTCCTTGCGATCGGCAGCGCGATCGGCCTGGCTGCGGGTCCGGCCCCCAACGCTGAACGTGAACGCGTGATCATCCGACTGGCGGACGCCGCCGCGGCGCGAGCCGACCTGCTCGCTAGCGTTCGAACGAGGGGAATAACCCTGGACATCCGCCACCAGCGAACGATTGTCGGACTCAAGGCCATTCATGGCCGATCGATAGCCGCGGCTCGGCAACCGCTCGAGGAAGCAGCGCGAGCTGGTGCGCTGGTCGAGATCGATCGGTTGTGGGTCATCAACGCCGTTGTCGCCGAACTGGACCCTGAGTGGAAAGCGCGGCTCGAGGCCGACCCGAGCATCGCCGAGATCGTTCCGGATCGGCGCTTGACGCTTGGCGAAGATTTCCGCTCGGTGCCGGTCGAAGCGGATCAGCTATCGGTACCCGAAGAACAGCTCGAACAACTCAACGTGCCCCAAGTGTGGGCTCAGGGCGTGACCGGACGAGGCGCGATCGTGGCCAACGTCGACTCGGGCGTCAACGGAGACGATGACACTTTCGGTGATCGCTGGAGAGGTCGCTTCGCCGGCAGCAACGCGAGCTGGCTCTCGCCGGTATCGCTCACTGTGTTCCCGGAAGACGACTTCTCGATCGGAGCCGGCCATGGGACCTCCACGATGGGTCTGCTAACCGGGGGCGATCAGACATACGGCGTCGCGTTCGACGCTACGTGGATAGCGGGCGACGCGTTTGAAAGCGGCGAAGGATTCGTCTCGAACGTGATCAAAATATTCCAGTGGTTGAGCGACCCTGATGGGGATCCAGCGACGCGCAGCGACGTACCAGATGTCGTGAGCAACTCGTTTGGCTTGACAAACACCGATGACTCGGGACAGCTGGTGTGCGACACGATCTTTGACGACGCGATTGACGCGCTGGAAGCGGCCGGACCAATCGTGGTGTGGTCGGCCGGAAATGAGGGCCAGCAGGGCGTCACGTCGCCAGCGAGTCGTGCCGACTCACGGGTCAATGCGTTCGCAGTCGGGTCGGTCGACGCGAGCAACGTCGTCGCCCAATCGTCGGGTCGCGGCCCATCGGCGTGTGGCGGCCTGAATGCCACCAAGCCGGATGTCGTCGCTCGGGGCGAAGGCGTTATAAGTCGCGGATTGTTCAACGATTTTCGGACCGTGAGCGGGACGTCGTTCTCGACCCCAATGGTCGCTGGGGTGGCAGCGTTAATGCGCTCGAAAGATCCCGACATCACGCCGGAGGATGCGAAGACGATCTTGTTGGACACAGCTGTCGACCTAGGCTTCCCAGGTAACGACAACGACACCGGCGAGGGTCTGGTCGACGCAGAAGCCGCGTTGGCGAGGGTCAACCGACCCGATCAGCAGGTCGCGCGTTTGGTCGGATTCACCGAGCCTGCGGGCGCTGTCAAGCTCGGGTTGTCCGGTATCGAGGATGCGCTCGTTCTGCGGCCCGGCGTGAGCGTGAGTCTGATTCCGATCCTGACCAACCATGGCGTTTCGGTGCCGCCCACAACCGCAGTGTTATCGAGTCCAACGCCGGGAATCTCCGTCACTCGGTCGTCGATCCCGCTCACGTTGGCTGGTCCCGGCGGTGTCTTCGAGCCGCTTGATAACTCGACGTTCGGGATCGACATCGGAACATCGGTGAGTCCGGGCACGAACATCGTTCTGGATGTGGCGATCCAAGGGGCGCAGATCGGACCCTTCCGCATGATCCTGAAAGCCGGTGACCCAGTCGAGGGGGCTTTCGCGACCCATGATCGGGGTCAAATTCGGCTGACGGTCACCAACTTTGGAGGGGTTGGTTTCTACACCGGAATCCACCAAAGTGGCTTCCTGTTACGTGGCAACGGCTTCCGATTCCCGGCCACGAGTAACAACTGGCTCTTTCATGCCGGCCTCATGGTGGGAGTCAGCGCCAACCAGCTGTCCGACGATGTCCCATACGGAGAAGACACCCAGAACGCGACCGACTGGTTCCCGCTGGCCGGTTCCCCGATGGTCGTCGATGAGGCCGCCGGTGGTCAGCGCATCACAGCCAGCTACGACGACCGTCACGCACTGGCTCCACTGGGCGTCGAAGTGCGTCAAGAGAGTTTCGCGTTTGGCGAGCTTGGTGAGGACAGCTTCGTGCTGCTGCAGTTCGTCCTCACGAACAGATCTTCACAAACGATAGGTGGGTTGCGCGTTGGATTGTTCGCTGATTGGGACCTGCCAGATGGCCAGGGAGGTGTGGCCGAAACGGTCGGTTGGGACCCGTCGCGGCTGTTGGGCTTCGTCGAGGGTACTCAAGCGGGACAACCAGCGCTGGGCGTGGCCTGGCTGGACGATGTGACGCTTGCGCAGATCTCCTTCGCAGCTGTAACTCGCGCTGAGATTGTCAATAGCACGGTGGGCAATCCCGGCACAGTGCTCGTTCCTGCCGAGGCCCCGAACCTATTCAGCGGCGAGTTCTCGGATCAAGAGAAGTGGGACGCGCTCACAAGCGGGCAATCGCGGACCAGCGTAGCACAACCGCAAGACGCTTTTCAGATCATCGGGCGAGGTCCATTGACGATTGGTGCAGGCGCCTCCGACACGGTGGCCGTTGCGATGTTGGCCGGAACGGATCGTCAGGCGCTGCAGGCCGCCGCCGAGTCTGCCCGCGACGCGTACTTCAATCGGGTGCTCGGCGTTCCTCCGCCTCCGCCTCCTCCGCCTCCCGAGGCGCTGGCCCTCGATCAGAACTTTCCAAACCCATTCAGGATGGGCCAACAGACCACGATACCGTTTACCGTGCCAGCGGCTGGAGGTGGCAGCGGTGCGCGGGTCGAGTTGATCGTCTACAACCTGCTGGGGCAGCGCGTTCGGACGTTGGTTGACGGCGATATCATCGCCGGCGAACAAGCCGCCACGTGGGATGGCCGGACCGATTCGGGTGTATCGATCCCGGCCGGCGTATACGTGGTGCGACTCGCCGCCAACGGCGCGGAGCGAACGATTCGCGTGCTTGTCGTTCGCTAGGTTAGTGGACTCGATTCGGCTTCTCGGGATCCGTTTTCACGCTATGGTCGGAGATCTGCCTCACGAACGGGAGATGCTGCAGCCGATCGAGGTCGACGTAGAGGTGATGGCTGATCTCGACGAATCCGCTGATGCGGACTCGCTAGTCTTCGGAATCGACTATCGGCGCGTGTACCAAGCGGTCCGCGACGCGATCAGCGATGACCCGGAGCATGCACCCCGGTTGCTGGAAACGCTCTGCGCGCGGATCGCTGATCGCGTCATCGAGTTAGACCGAGTTGATAAGGTCCGAATCTGCTGCCGCAAGCCGTGGGCTGCGTTGCCAGGCCCGGTGGATCGGGTGGAAGTCGAGGTTTGCCGCCCGTGAGAGGAGCGCCGGTACAGCGAGCCTACCTGAGCTTGGGCGCCAACCTGGGCGATCGCGTACAGAGCCTCGGCCTGGCACGGGCGTCCTTGATCGCGTTGTGTGACGGCATTCGAATGATATCGTGCTCTGCGGTCATTGAAACAACTCCCGTCGATTATCTGGACCAACCAGATTTTCTCAACCAGGTGATCGGGTTGGACACGAAGCTGGAACCCCACGAACTGCTCGAGACGTGTATGGCGATCGAGCAGCGGATGGGGAGGGATCGGGACGCGACCCCACGGCGCGGACCACGATCGATAGACATTGACATCCTGTTGTACGGTGGGATGGGACTCGATGAGCCCGGACTGACGATTCCGCATCCGAGGCTGGCCGAGCGACCCTTCTTTATCGAGCTGTGTAACCAGGTCGGCGTGCCAATCGCCTGGCTGCCAGAAGCTTCGCGTTCCTGCGTCGAGGCCAAATGACGATGCGTGCGAGCGTCAACACCTTCAGCCAGATGAAGGCGGACGGCGAGAGGGTCGTGTTTCTCACCGCCTACGATTGGATGCTGTCTCGCTATGTGGCCCAAGCACAGGTCGACGGGATACTGGTTGGAGACAGCGTAGCCCAAGTATTCGGGGGCCACGATTCGACCCTCCCGGCAACCCTCGACGAGATGATCTACCACGCTTGCGCCGCCCGGCGCGGTGCCCCAGAGACCTTTCTGATCGTCGACATGCCGTTTCTATCGTTTCAGATCTCCCCGGAGGACACGCTCCGCAACGCGGGCCGGGTGATGAAGGAGACAGGCGCGCAGGGGGTCAAGCTCGAAGGCGGTGCTCGATTGACAGAAACGATTCGACGGTTGACCGACGTTGGCATTCCGGTGATGGGCCACCTTGGACTGACACCACAGTCGATCCACGCGTTTGGCGGCTACGGCCTCAGGGCGGCAGATGAGACGTCGGCAGATGAATTGGTTGCTGATGCGATCGCATTGTCCGAGGCTGGTTGCTTCTCAATCGTGTTGGAAAAGATTCCTCGTGCTCTAGGTGCCCGAGTGACAACCAAGATCCCAGCGGTCACGCTCGGGATCGGCGCCGGTCCCGAAACCGACGGCCAGATCTTGGTCACCCACGACGTTCTCGGGATGACACCTGACTTCAGACCAAAGTTTGTCCGCCGTTACGCCGACCTCGATCAGGTCGTTGCTGGCGCTCTCGAAAAGTTCGTGGCCGACGTCCGAACTGGACGATTTCCGGGAGAAGCAGAATCGTTCGAGTGACTCCGTCGCATGTCACTTCGATCTCGGAGTGTCGACACGCTCTTGGCGGCGAGCGAGAGGCCGGGAGGCGGATCGGGTATGTCGCCACCATGGGACACTTGCACGAAGGACATCTGTCGCTGATCGATCGGGCAAGAGAGTCAACCGATTGTGTAGTTGTATCGGTATTCGTCAATCCGTTGCAGTTCGGTCCAACCGAAGATTTCGAGGCCTACCCCAGGGATCTCGACCGTGATCTCGGTTTGTGCGCAGATCGTGGGGTCGAGCTGGTATTCGCGCCTGACGAGAGCGAGATGTACGCACAAGCCCCAGTTACTCGCATCACGATGAGCGGCGTGACCGACCGGCTCGAGGGCGCAGCGCGTCCCGGCCACTTCGATGGTGTCTTGACCGTTGTGATGAAGCTGTTCCAGATCGTTCAGCCAGACGCAGCCGTGTTCGGCCAGAAAGACGCGCAGCAGGCCGCGGCTATCCTCAGAATGGTATCGGACTTGGCGGTTCCGGTGGAGGTCGTGATCGCGCCAACGGTCAGAGAAGAGGATGGCCTGGCGTGTTCGAGCCGCAACGTGTTTCTAACCGGTCCAGAGCGTCAGTCCGCCACTCGGTTGTTCGGAGCGCTTCGCCGTGCGCAAGAGCTGGTCACCAACGGCGAGCGAGAGACAGGCCAGCTGGAGGTCGCAATGCAGGATGTTTTGTCGGCCGACGACAGGATAGAGGTCGAGTATGCAGCCGTCGTCGATGGTCGCTCGTTTCAACCGCTGAGGGTCGTGACGCCTGGCGCGCTGGCTGCCGTGGCCGCGAGGGTCGGCTCGACGCGCTTGATCGACAACATGTGGTTGATGTCCGATGTCGACTGACGGATCGCTAGCAGCAGTGATCCTGGCGGCTGGCCGGGGGACCAGGATGAAGTCGGAACTGGTCAAGGTGCTCCACCCGCTCGCGGGCAAGCCAATGATCATGCATGTCATCGACGCGGTCGGAGGGGCAGGCGCGACGAAAACGGTCTGCGTCGTTGGCTATCAGAGCGATCGAGTCGGTGAGGTCGTAGCTGGGCGCGACACCGTCGAGTTGACAATTCAGGAGGAGCCCCTCGGAACCGGACATGCACTCCAGCGTGCGGGTCCGGACCTAATGGGGTTCGACGGCGACGTACTTGTCTGTTGTGGGGACACCCCGCTGCTAACTGAAGCTTTACTAGGAGCGCTGGTCGACGACCATCGCCGCAACGACGCGCCAGCCACGATGCTCGTGGCGACGCTCGAGGACCCGAGCGGGTATGGTCGCGTCGTGACTGACAGCGATCAGCGCGTGGCGGCGATCGTCGAGGAGGCCGATGCCGACGTCGACACACTGCACATCCGTAAGATCAATGCCGGCGTCTACTGCTTTCGTTGGCCGATCGTCTACCCGCTGCTTGCGGAACTGGGAACAACCAACTCTCAAGGCGAATGCTACTTGACTGACATCATGGGGTTGTTGTCGGCCGCCGGCACGCCAGGTCGTTTGTCTGAAGCGCCGAACCCGCAGGAGATACTGGGCGTCAACGATCGAGTGCAGCTCGCCATGGCAGATGCGGTGTTGCGCGACCGCATCCGTCAGCGACTCATGCTCGAGGGGGTGACTTTTGTCGCTCCAGAGACCTCGCTTGTCGACACCGACGTGCGCATCGGCCCGGATACGGTCGTCCACCCAGGTGTCATCATCGAGGGTCAATCGATCATCGGAGCCGAGTCAGTTATCGGACCGTTCTCACGCCTGGTGGACGCAGACATCGGGCATGGGGTTGAGCTGAAGGGTTGGAATTCCATTGTCCGCACGACGATCCCGAACGGATCGGTGGTCGGCCCGTATGTCCGGCAAGGCACAGAGTAACTACCGGGAGTCGCTGCCCGAGGCGGTTGCCGCACGACTGGCCGGGCGTGGCACGAAGGACCGCTTGGATCATGTGCGTTCGGTCGCGGCTACTGTCGGGCGAATCGCAGTGGGAGGCGGTTGGCCGCAAGCCGTCGTTGAGGCGGCAGCCCGGGCGGCTTGGTACCACGATGCACTA
>DAOWHI010000114.1 GCA_030641505.1 Gemmatimonadota bacterium
CTCGAGGAGGTGTGTCATGCTCGGATTACAGTTCCTATCGAGACGGCGGTTGTTCCAGCTCGGCGTGGGCGCGTTGGCCGGCATGACCGCAAATCGGCTCTTCGGTCGGAGCCGATCACCAGCGAAGTGCCATACGACGCCGGCCCAAACCAGCGGGCCGTTCTACCCGACGGCGAGTCCACCCGATGCGGACGTCGACTTGACGTTGATCGAAGGTCACACCGAAAGCGCCACGGGAACCGTCGTGCGTGTGGCGGGTCAAGTCGTCGATGAAGAGTGCCAGCCGGTGCCGGACGCCCTCGTCGAGATCTGGCAGGCCAACAAGTGGGGTCGCTATCACCACGAGGCCGATGCTCAGAATCCGAGTGCGGTCGATCCGCATTTTCAGGGTTGGGCCAAGATGACGACTGGTGCGGATGGCAAATACGAGTTCAAGACGATCCTGCCCGGTAGCTACCCGGTCGATGACTCGGGTTGGGTCCGTCCGCCGCACATCCACTTCCGGGTCGCCCGGCGTGGCCACCATGAACTCATCACACAGATGTACTTCGCCGGCGAGGAGCTGAATGAGCCGGATCGCATCCTGCAGAGCCTGTCGAGCGAGGAGCAGGCGCGGGTGGTAGTCGACTTTGCTCCGGAAGGTGAGGACGCCGAGATCCTGGCGGGGAAGTTCGACGTCGTGCTGCCGCGGGCGTAGAGCCGCTAATCCTGCAGCCCCGATGCTGAGTTTAGGTAGGTAAGGCACTCTACGGGTTCGTCAACGAGAGGATGGGTTCGATGGTGAAACTTGGTAGCCAGGCCATGATCCCCCTGCTCGGAATAGCTGCGCTCACGATCGCCTGCAGCGTCAATCCCACTGGCTCAGGCCCTGACGGAGTCGAGTTCAGCGCCCGGGTCGACGTCATGGAGTCGTTCCCGGTTCAACTCGTCGGCAGGCTGACGATTGAGAACACCGGCGACGAGCGAGTCACGGTGGTCTTCCCCGACGGATGCGTGGCGCTCCTCAGTGCGTTTGAGACGAACGGTAACAATCGTCTAGTCTGGACCCAGAGCGTCGCGTGCATCACGGTTCTGGTTCCGGTGGACCTGGGTCCCGGTGAGCAACGTTCGTTCAGCACGCCGATCGCCAGTGCGCGGGACATCCTCGGTGCCGATCTTCCAGACGGCGAGTACTTGATCGTCGTCGACCTGCGGCCCGATGGGGAGGCGGTCGCGCTCGAGGTCGGTACGGTGGAGTTGGCCATCCCCCGGTAGTATCGGCTAGTCTGTCGGCCCCCTGAAAGAAGGTTGCCATGGCCGACTCGAAACCGATGCTCGTTCCGCTCCCGAACGGTCCCTACTACTTGATCCCCGATCAGACGCTGCATGAAACCCCGTATCTGCAGAGCTCTAAGGGAGAGCCACGCGCCAACGTGCGCGGCGTGGCGCTGTGTCGCTGTGGCGGATCGGCGAACAAGCCGTTTTGCGATGGGACGCACGGCACCAACGACTTCTCGGATGCCAAGCTGACGGATGGGAATCTCGACAAGCGCGAGGACTACGTCGGAAGGAAGATCACGATCCATGACAACCGCGGAATCTGTGCCCACGCGGGTCGCTGCACGGACGGTCTGGCGGCAGTCTTCAAGCTGAAGACGGAACCCTGGATCGATCCCGACGCGGCCGACGTGGAAGAGATCATTGCGACGATCAAGAAGTGCCCTTCCGGCGCGCTGAGCTACTCGATCGAGGGCGTGGAGCATCGTGATCAGGACCGCAAACCGATGGCTACGGTCACCAAAAACGGTCCTTACGCGGTCACCGGCGGAATCGAGTTGGTTGGGCCGGAACAGGGAGAGGGGGCGTCAAAGGAGCACTACACGCTGTGCCGCTGCGGTCAGTCCAAGAACAAACCCTTTTGCGACGGATCCCACTGGCACGCGAACTTCCGCGACGACAAGAACTAGCCGCCACTCCTATCCTTCGAAGCCCTCGTGCTTGAGTTGCTTCGGCGTCACGTGCCAGGTGAGCCGGCCCGATTCGAACTCGATGTCGGACCACTGATCGACGTCGAACTCGATGCAGGCGACGGCGGCGGTCGGGAAGTGCGATATCGAGCGACCCGCTAGCGCGCTTACCACGCTCGACCATGTCGGCTCGTGACCGGCAATCAGGAGCGTACCGGTGGTCCCGGGCTCGCTCCGAATCTCGTCGATAACGGAATCAACGGATGCTCCGTAGAGCTGTTCGGCAACTCGAATTGGGCACTCCCATTCGCCGGCCTGGGCGGCGAGTTCGACGGTTTGGCGCGCGCGGGTCGCCGACGACGTAAGCACTTGGTCCGGGATCAGGTCGATCGAGGCGAGGTACTTGCCCATGAGCTTTGACGCTCGCCGACCACGCTTGGCGATAGGGCGATTGTGATCGCGATCGTAATCCGCGTCCCAGTCCGATTTTCCATGCCGAAATACGAGTAGAGTCCGCATAAGCTTCAGCCAGAGTTTGTGCTATCATGTTATTCGTGTCCACTCGTCCATCAGGGAGACGAGTCCGGTCCGACCAGGGAGGTGTGCGATGGCCGAGCTACCGTTCCGTTGTCCGAAGTGCGACCACTCCGAATACGAAACCGGACAGATGCGCGCTACCGGTGGTTTCTGGAGCAAGATCTTTGATGTTCAGGGCAGGAACTTCACGACGCTAACTTGTGCCCGGTGTCGCTACACCGAGATGTACCAGGCCGAGAGCAGCACGCTCGGAAGCGTATTCGACTTCTTCACGAACTAGGCGCGAAAAACGCGTTGTTCCTGGTGGATCGGGCGCGGGAATTGCATCGTGGCATGGTGCGTGGTAGGATTTGCGGCCCCGTGGGTGCCCAGGACCCTGCGACCATCGAGGAAGAAGCATGGTTGAACGAACCGCCCGCGATCCAGAGCTAGCCAACAAGATCGTCGACGGCCGCGTCTCGGCGGCCAAATCTCGAACGCGCCGACCCGACGGAAAACCGACCAGAGAGCGTACCGCAGAGAAGACGTTCCGCACGCCGTCGGATTCGGTTCCAGTGCCCGTTGTAGGTCCCGGAGTCGACCACGATCTCAATCTCCCGGAGTACTATCTGAACCGTGAGTTGACGTGGCTCAACTTTAACTTCCGCGTTCTCGCGGAGGCTGAGCTGCCGCACACGCCGCTGCTCGAGAAGCTCAAGTTCATCTCGATCGCTAGCTCAAACTTGGATGAGTTTTTCATGAAACGGATCGGTGGCCTCAAGCAGCAGGTTGGTGCCGGTGTGCATTTCGCTACGGTCGATGGCCGAACGCCGCTGCAACAGATCGACGAGTGCTATGAGCTTGTTAGGGCCCTAGAGAAGCGTCGTCGTCGCGTGCTGAAGTCGGTTCTCGCCGCTCTCGAAGATCGTGGCATCACGCTTACCACATTTGACAGGATTTCGAAGGAGGGGCGAGAGCAGCTCCGTGATTACTACTTCGAGAATGTGTTTCCGCTGGTAACACCGCAGGCGACTGACCCAGCGCACCCGTTTCCGTTCATATCGAATTTCTCGCTCAATCTGCTTGTCAGCCTGCGGTATCCAAAAGACGAAGACACGCTGCTGGCGAGGGTCAAGGTCCCAATTGGTGTAGGCATCCCGCGGTTCTTGCCGGTCAACGGGGGCAACACGTTCGTCACCATGGAAAGCATCATCGCCAACAACCTCGACTTGTTGTTCCCGGAGATGGAGATCGAAGACCATGCGATGTTCCGGGTGACGCGAAACGCCAACACGACGATCGACGAGGAGAACGCCGACGACCTCTTGGCGGTGATCGAGTCCGGGATGCGACAACGACGGTTCGCTCCGATCGTACGACTCGAGGTAGCCGCCGGTATGAGACACGACTACCGGGGTATGTTGGCTGCGGAGCTAGGTCTCGACGAGCAATCCGACGTGTTCGACGTGCGAGGCCTGATGGCGGTAGGCGACCTGATCGAGCTCATGGATGTGGAAGGAGTGCTCGAGCTGAAGGACGCCGAGCTCTTCTATCCACCGTTCCAGCCCGTCGAGCACCCCGAGATGACGAGCGAGCGGAATATCTTCCACATCATTCGTGATCAGAGGTCGATTCTGATCCACCATCCGTATCAGTCGTATGCGACATCGGTTGAGCGGTTCCTGCGCGAGGCGAGTCGGGATCCGAAGGTCCGGGCGATGAAGATGACGCTCTACCGGACCTCGGCGGATTCGAAGGCGATTCGGTATTTGATCGAGGCGGCGCAGAACGGCAAGGAGGTCGCGGTCGTGGTCGAGTTGAGAGCCCGTTTTGACGAGGAAGCGAATATTCGTTGGGCCAACCGGTTGGAAGAGGCTGGAATCCACGTCACGTACGGCGTTGTAGGCTTGAAAACGCATGCAAAGGCGATCTTGGTCGTGCGACAGGACTTCGACGGTCTTCGCCGGTACGCGCATATGGGAACCGGCAACTACCACGCGGAAACAGCACGCCTTTACGCCGATTTCGGCCTTATCACGTGTGATGACACGATCGGCCAGGATCTGACCGAACTGTTCAACTACTTGACCACCGGGTACCGACCCAAGCGGGGGTATCGTAAGGTCCTACCGGCGCCCAAGATCATGAAGTCTTCGCTCCTCAAGAAGATCGACCGGGAGATCTCCATGCACTCGGACGAATCGCCTGGTCGCGTCCAGTTCAAACTCAACGCGCTCGAGGATCCGGACATGACCCGGGCTCTCTATCGAGCGTCGCAGGCGGGGGTCAAGGTCGACCTGATCGTCCGTGACACCTGTC
>DAOWHI010000161.1 GCA_030641505.1 Gemmatimonadota bacterium
GCGCCCTGCTCGTGGCGAGTGGTGATGAACTCGATCGAGCTGTCGAGGAGGACGTCCATGACGTCGATGTTCTCCTCGCCGGGGATGCCAAAGATCCGTTCGACGCCCTCGTTCTCGAAACACCGGATGAACAGCTCGGCGGCTTTCATGAACGCTTGCTTTCGATCCAGCGATCGACGCGCGATTCGAGCACCGACAGCGGTACGGCGCCGGCGGTCAGCACGACGTTGTGAAACTCACGCACGTCGAACTCGTCCCCGAGCTCCTGTTCGGCGCGGGTTCGCAGCTCACGAATCTTGAGCTGACCGATCTTGTAGGCCAGCGCTTGACCGGGGATCACGATGTAGCGGTCGACCTCGGCTACGACGTCCTGTTCGGTCATGGGCGAGTTCGACAGCATCCAGTCGATCGCTTGTTGCCGGGTCCAGCCGAGCGCATGCATGCCGGTGTCGACGACCAACCGGTTGGCGCGCCAGATGTCGAAGTACAACGCTCCGAAATACTGATACGGATCGCTGTACAGGCCGAGCTCCCGGCCGAGGGATTCGGCGTACAAGCCCCACCCTTCGACATAGGCCGTGAAGCCGCCGAACCGTCGGAAGTTCGGAAGCTGTTCGATCTCCTGAGCAATCGAGATCTGGAAATGGTGTCCGGGAGACGCCTCGTGCAAGGACAGCGCTTCCATAACGTATTTGGGCCGCGAGTCGAGCTTGTACGTGTTCACGTAGAAGATGCCGGGCCGTGAGCCGTCGGGCGAGGCGCGGAAATACTGCGCGGCTGCCATCTGCGGCGCGCGAAACGGCTCGATCGGCTGAACCACGTAATCGGCCTTGGGAACGACATCGAAGATCCTGCTCAGCGCGGCGTTGATCTCCTCGCGCAGCACCTCGTAGCCGGCCAGCAGATCTTCTTCCCGGTCGAAGAAGAAGTCGGGGTTGGTGCGCAGGTACTCGAAGAACGCCTGCATGTCGCCTTCGAAGCCGACCTCGTCTCGGATGCGCTCCATCTCGGCGAACAGCTTCTCCGCCTCGCGCTTTCCGATATTGTGGATCTGCTCGGGCTTAAGGTCGGTCGTGGTGATCGTCCGCGCGTTGTAACCATAGAGCTCAGCGCCACCCGGAATGTGGCTGAGACCCACGGTCTCTCTCGTGTGCGGCACGTATTCGTCGCGCACGAAATCGCGCATCCTCCGATAGGCGGGCACGAGCACGTTTTGAATGTGATCGCGGTAGGCGGCGGTCAGCCGTTCCCGATCCGCGGCTGGAATGTCTGTCGGCATGTTCGCGATCGGTCGCCAGAACACGCTCTCCTCGACGTCATCGACGATGTGCGCTTCGAGCTGCGGGATCACCTTCTCCATGATCAGCCGGGGCTGAACGACACCGGCCTCGATGCCTTCCCCCATCTTGGCGATGGCCGAGTCGGTCCATTCGGCGTACCCAGCCGAGCGCAGCAGCCAGTTGTCGTAGTCTTCCACGGTCACAAACGGCTGTGCGTTCGCGCCCGATCCCAACAGCGCCAGGAAGTTGTGAAAACCGAAAAATTGATTGACCGGCATCAGGTTCCGGAGGTCGAAAAACCCCTCGGTGAAGCCCTCGAGCGCGTTCTCGCGTTGCAGTTTGAAGATGTCGTAGCTCAGGCGGTCCTGCGGCTCCAAGCTCTCGGGATCGAACCCCCTCAGCCGCTCGAGGTAGCCCTCGTTGAGCGAGCGCATTGCTGCCACGTATTCGTCACTCAGTGAGTTTACGAACACGTCGTCGTAGCGATGGTCGCCACGGAACGTCGCGGAGATCGGGTTGAGCTGGAGGAACTCCTCGTCGTACTCCGCGAACATCGCGCTCAAGCGCTCAGAAGCCTGTTGGTCGGGTCGACCGCCCGCGGGCAGTGCCACGAGTGCTACGAGCAGCAAGATTCGGAGATCGATCACGACGGGCCTCCGTGGTGTTGCGGGTCGGAGAAATCAAGTGCAAACTAGCCGCGGCGGGCTGGTTGAGCCCACAGATCGGAAACGGTGACTGACGTGCGACAAACCTTTCGTCCACCGCGGCTGGCGATCCTCTATCTGGTCGTTGCATGGGCGGTGGACTACAGCTTGTCGAGTTCGGCGGTGCTGCCGGACGGGTACCGTTTCTGGCTTAGCCTGGTGGTCGTCGTGGTTGGTGTCGTGCTTTCGTACAGCACGATAACGCTATTCGAACGCGCCGGGACGACCCACAAGCTGGCGGGCGATAACGCGACGCTTGTCGTCGAGGGTCCGTACCGCTGGAGCCGCAACCCGATGTACCTGGGTCTCACGCTGATCGTGCTCGGGATTGCGATTTACGGCGGGTCGGTGCCTTTTCTACTGGTACCGGTCGCGTTCCTGCTGACGCTGAACTTCGCTTTCGTGCGGTGGGAGGAGCGGCGGCTCGAGGCGGCGTTTGGCGACGAGTACCAGGCTTACCGCGAGCGCGTTCGGCGCTGGCTCTGAGTCGATCGGGGGTTTGAAGGGAAATTCCCTACACGTTTTTGGTGCCTCTCCCTCCTTTCTTGCGCCCCGCCTAACCGGTACCATTAATAGATGAGAATGCGTCTTGCGTGCAGGCACCGTGGACGGTGACGACCAAAGCGCAAACCAAGACCGCGCGCGCCGTTCCTAGCGACGGCGGCGAGCCGCGTTACCAGGTTCTCGAGCTCCCCGAGCACACGGTCGAGATCGTGTCCGATTCGGGAGAGGGCGCGCAGAAGTGCGGGCAGA
>DAOWHI010000282.1 GCA_030641505.1 Gemmatimonadota bacterium
GAAGCAGCCACAGTACGAACCGATGCCGGTCGCAGAGCAGGTAGCAGTGATCTACGCCGTCACCCAGGGTCACCTCGACGACGTGCCGATCGATGGTGTGCGACAGTTCGAGAGTGATTACCTCGACTACCTCCGCAGCTCGCACCCCGCGGTGCTGGAGTTGATCGACGACGAGGGAGAGCTGACCGACCAAGTCGAGAAGGCGTTGCTGGAATCGATCGCCAGCTTCAAGCGTGGCTTCATGGCCGCCGGGAACGAGGAGTAGGGAGAACCCGAAGTGGCCAAAGCCCGCGAGATCAAGCGCCGCATCCGGTCGATCGACAAGACGCGGCAAATTACCAAAACGATGGAGATGGTCGCCGCGTCGAAGCTCAAGCGTGCGCAGGACCGAGTCGTCGCCGCCCGTCCGTTCGATGTCTTCATGCGTCAAGTGATCACCAAAGTCCGAGAAGGCGCGGGGCATGCCGAGGAAGCATTTCCGTTGCTGCGCACCCGTCGCTTGTCGGGTCGCGCCGCCGTTCTAGTAGTGACTTCTAACCGCGGCCTCGCCGGCGCCTTCAATGCCAACCTCGTTCGAACGGCGCAGGAATCGTTGCGCCAGCTCGAGACCGAAGGGTTGACGACCGAGCTCCACGTGGTCGGCAAGCGTGGCGCCACGATGCTCAAGTACGGAGGCGAGACGATCGATCGCGTGGTAACCGACATTTCGGACCGACCATCGTACGCCGAAGCTGAAGAACTCTCGAGCTCGTTGATCGATGCGTTTGTCGACGGTCGGCTGGATGGAGTTAACCTCGTCTACTCGCATTTTCGGAGTCCGGTCGAGCAACGACCGGTAGCCGCTCCGTTGCTTCCCCTACCGCGCGATCAACGATCCGACACGAGTGAGCACGAACGACCTTTCGAACCGATCTACGAATTCCTGCCGTCACCGGAGGCGATCCTGTCGCGTTTGTTGCCGCTCTTCCTGAAATATGGGGTCTATCGCGCGCTCATCGAGAGCGCGGCGTCGGAGCATGGAGCGCGACGAACGGCGATGAAGAACGCGACCGACAGCGCGGACGACATGATCAAGGATCTGACGCGTTGGTTTAACCGGGCCAGGCAGGCGCAGATAACACAAGAGATCGCCGAGCTCGTCGGCGGTTCTGAAGCTCTAAAGTAGAGCACGATAAAGGACCTATAGCGTGGGAGACGATAGATGAGCGATGTGCAGCAACCGACAGACGGCGGCGGCGGCGCGACGGCGCGACGGCAGACGGGAACTGTGACGCAGGTGATCGGACCGGTCATCGACGTTCAGTTCCATCCCAAAGAGCTGCCCGAGATCCTTACCGCGCTGCGGATCGACCACGAGCCGTCCGACGGCGAGACCGGGGCGTCGGTCCACTTGACGGCTGAGATCCAGCAACACCTGGGGCGGAACCAAGTTCGCGCGGTGGCGATGTCGTCAACCGATGGCGTCGTCCGCGGGATGGAGGTGACTGACACCGGCGCACCGATCTCGGTTCCGGTCGGCATGGAGACGCTGGGCCGGATCTTCAACTTGCTGGGCGAGCCGATCGACCACCTGGGCCCGGTCGAGACTGAGGAACGGCGACCGATTCACCAGGACCCCCCAGCGTTCCCAGAGCTCGAGCCCAAGACCGAGCTGTTCGAGACCGGAATCAAGGTCGTCGACCTGCTGGCTCCGTACGTCAAGGGTGGCAAGACCGGGTTGTTCGGCGGTGCCGGCGTGGGCAAGACGGTCATCATCATGGAGCTCATCCACAACATCGCCACGGAGCACGGCGGCTACTCGGTTTTTTCGGGGATCGGCGAGCGGACGCGCGAGGGGAACGATCTGTGGCTCGAGATGAAGGAGTCCGGCGTGCTCGAGCGCGCGGCCCTGTGTTACGGACAGATGAACGAGCCACCCGGCGCGCGGCTGCGGGTTGGGCTGTCGGGGTTGACGATGTGCGAGTGGTTCCGCGATCAGACCGGGACCGACGTGCTTTACTTCATCGACAACATATTCCGATTCACGCAGGCCGGCTCCGAGGTTTCAGCGCTGCTCGGCCGAATGCCGAGTGCGGTGGGCTACCAACCGACTCTGGCGACCGAGATGGGCGAGCTCCAGGAACGGATCACCTCGACCCGGCGCGGTTCGATCACCTCGGTGCAGGCGATCTACGTGCCCGCCGACGACTTGACGGACCCCGCGCCAGCGGCCGCCTTTAGCCACCTCGATGCGACCACCGTGCTGTCGCGCCAGATAGCGGAGCTCGGGATCTATCCAGCGGTCGATCCGCTCGACTCAACGAGCCGTGTCATGGACGCCAACTACATCGGCGAGGAACACTACGCGGTCGCCCGGGAGGTCCAGCGCATTCTTCAGCGCAACAAGGACCTTCAGGACATCATTGCCATCCTCGGCATGGACGAGCTGTCGGAAGAAGATCGCATGACGGTGACCCGCGCACGTAAAATCGAGCGCTTCCTGTCACAGCCGTTCTTTGTGGCGGAAGTCTTCACCGGTTCACCGGGCAAGCTTGTC
>DAOWHI010000169.1 GCA_030641505.1 Gemmatimonadota bacterium
AGAGGGGCTACCGGCAACGGTGAAACAGACACAAACAGGCGATGGAGTGGCGGACGCCGATCTGATCAACGCGGTGGCCGGACTCGAGCTCAAGGTTAAGTTGCTTCTTTCCCGGCACACGGAGTTGGCAGAGCAGTACGAGGAGGCAGTAGCCGCCAGTGAGCGGCTCGGTGCCGGGCTCGACCCGGCGGCGCTTGAGGAGCGCGTCCGAGCATTGGAAACCGAGCGTGACCGCCTTTCCAAACACGCCGCCTTTCTCGAAGGCAAGATACGTGAGTTGCTTACGCGCGTTCGTTACGCGGTAGACGCATGACCGATCAGCAAACCGCAGATGCCGTCAGGGTAACGGTGCTCGACGAGCCGTTTCGGATCCGATCCGAAGCTGACGAGGAGTACACCCAGCGAGTGGCCGCACACGTTGATGCCGTGCTGCGCGAGTTGCGAAGGGCCGCCCCGACGCTAGAGCCCTTCCAGGCGGCCGTGCTCGGAGCGATGGAGATTTCCGATGAGCTCTTTCGTGCTCGAGACGATTTGGCCGAGATCGGCGGCGATCTGGTCGAACGGATTCGGCGCGTCGAAGACGCGATCGATGCGTGCCTCGAGGGTAGAGCAACGGATTAGGGAAGGAGGCCGATCGGCGCTGACGATAGGACCGGCGTTGGGCAAAGACCCCGCGCGCGGACTGCTTGAGAGACTCATTTTTTGAGCCAACGCGTTCTCGCAGGGAGCCTCGCTCCATCGGACGATCACACGCCTCGACAGAGGAAGTGAGACTCGGGTGGGGAGGTTGCCCACTCGTTTTTTGAGGGCGTCAAAAAATCCTCTCGGGTGGATCTGCGGCGGGGTCTTTGCCCACGTGGTCGATCATCGCTCAACCGCGCCGAATCAGGACCGGTGAAGATACTCCACGTTGCCGATATCTTCGGGCGACCCGGTCGGCGAGCTTTTGCCTTGGGGGTCGCGCGGGTTCGGGCTACCGATCCAGGGTGTTTCGTCGTCGCCAATGGCGAGAACGCGGCCGGGGGGTTCGGGATCACCCCGGGTGTTGCCAGCGAGTTGTTCGAGTCGGGTGCTGACGTGATCACGACCGGTAATCACGTCTGGGACCACCGAGAGGTGTATCCGTCCCTTGACACCGAGCAACGCCTGCTGAGGCCTGACAACTACCCCAACCCCAATCCGGGTCGTGGAGTGTGGACGGGCGCGATGGGGTCCATGATTGGCGCGGTGTTGAATCTCCAGGGCAGAGTCTTCATGAAGGCGATCGATTGTCCATTTCGACGGCTGGACACCCTGCTCGAGCGGGACGATGTGCGTCGTGCCCGAGCCATCGTGGTCGACTTTCACGCTGAAGCGACGGCCGAGAAAATCGCGTTTGGCCGATACGCAGACGGTCGCGTCGCGGCTGTGATCGGGACTCACACGCACGTCCCATCAGCGGACGCACGATTGCTGTCTGGAGGAACCGCGTTTGTGACAGATGTCGGAATGACGGGTCCTCATGGCGGTGTAATCGGGGTTAGAGCCGAAGGTGCGATTGAGAGGTTTCTCACACAGACGCCTAATCGGTTCGAGGTGGCGGAGGACGAGGTTCGATTTCAGGCTGTCGTGGTCGAGATCAACGCTGAGACTGGTCAGGCACGATCGATCGAACAGATCGATTGGCCTGCCGACCAGATTGAGGAGTCCGTAGAGTGAATCCGTTTGTGCGCGGGCCAGTGGGGTGGGTCGAAGTTATCTGCGGACCCATGTTCAGTGGCAAGTCCGAGGAGTTGATCCGGCGTATCCGACGCGCGCAGATCGCGCGTCAACGCGTCCAAGTTTTCAAGCCGTTGATCGACGACCGGTATTCCGAGGACGAGATTGTGAGTCACTCCGAGATGCGGATCGATGCGGTGCGAGTCGCACCTGCACGCGAAATCCTAGCCAGGGTGGATCCGCGCACACAGGTGGTGGGGATCGATGAAGCCCAATTCTTTGAGCAACAACTAGTTGAAGTAGTCGACAGATTGGCGAACATGGGGAAGCGTGTGATCGTAGCTGGGCTCGATCAGGATTTCATGGGGCGCGCGTTCGACCCGGTACCCCAACTGTTGGCCAATGCCGAGGAGATCACCAAGACGCTCGCTATCTGTGTACAGTGTGGGAATCCGGCCAACTACACGCAGCGCCTGGTTCCCTCCGAGGAGACGATCGTTGTCGGAGGGGCTAGCAAGTACGAGGCTCGTTGTCGACAATGCTTCGAGCCGCGCTTGGCCCAAGCCGAACTGCCATTGAAACACGCGACAGACGAGAAAGATCACGGTTCAGATCAGTGACCGCTCAGCTAATTGACGGGAAGGCGTTGGCGGCTCGCGTACGCGGGGAGATCGCGACCGCCGCCGAGCGTTTGGCGAACGACACCGGGATCAGACCCGGTTTATCAGCGGTGCTGGTCGGGGACGACCCGGCGTCAGCCACCTACGTGCGGATGAAGGGGAAGGCGTGCGACGAGGTCGGCTTCAAGTCGCATATCGTGCGCATGCCTGGTACATCGACGCAGGACGAGCTGCTGGAGCAGGTAGCCCAGCTTAATGCCGACCCGGAGATACACGGTATCCTCGTTCAGTTGCCCCTGCCATCGCAGATCGATCCCGACGTGATTACGCTGGCGATCTCGCCGTCAAAGGACGTCGACGGGTTCCATCCGACGAATGTGGGTCGGCTCGTCGCGGGCGACCTGGAGACCGGATTCGTATCCGCAACGCCGGCAGGTATCATGAAACTGATCGCTGAAGCTGGAATTGATCCGGTTGGTCGCGAAGCGGTCATCATCGGCCGCAGCGACATCGTCGGCAAGCCAACAGCGCTCTTGCTGATGCACGCCCACGCCACCATAACCGTGTGTCACAGTCGGACCGCGGACTTGGCAGCTCACACTCGCCGTGCTGACATCCTGGTTGCCGCTGTTGGCCGCCCGAACACGGTGCGTGGAGATATGGTAAAGCCCGGCGCTACTGTGATCGACGTCGGAACAAACCGCGTACCTCGGGAGAACGGCGATGGTTATCGGCTGGTCGGAGATGTCGATCATGCGTCGGTTGCGGACGTCGCAGCTTGGCTGACTCCGGTGCCGGGTGGCGTGGGTCCAATGACGATCGCGATGCTCCTCGCGAATACGTTGAAGGCAGCCGAGCGCGCTGCTGCTTCGTCGTCGTGATCGCTCAGCTCGAACCAGGATCGGTCCTAACCGTCAGCCAGCTTCTCCTGCGAGCGACGAATGCGTTGGTGGCGGAGCTCGGATCCGTGGCGGTAGAGGGCGAGGTCTCCTCGTTTCACCATGCCGGCAAGTCGGGCCACATGTATTGGACCCTGAAGGATGCAACGAGTGAAGTGCGCTGCGTCATGTTTCGGAGCGACAATCAACGACTCGACTTCCCGATGGTTGACGGAGCGCACGTCGTGGTCGTGGCGCGGCCCACGATCTATCCCAGTCGAGGACAGTTCCAGCTTCAGATCACGCAGGTCCTGCCGCGTGGCAGGGGCGAGCTCCACCTTCAGTTCGAAGCGTTGCGGAAGAAGCTGGCGGCGGAGGGTTTGTTCCGTGCGGAACGCAAGCGCGACCTCCCGTTTTGGCCACAGCGGATTGGCGTCGTCACAGCGGCAGAGGGAGCTGCGGTTCGTGACATCATCAGCGTGATCCATCGTCGGGCGCCGGCGACGCGGATCTTGCTAAAACCGGTCCCAGTTCAGGGCCGCGAGGCGGCACCGGAGATCGCTCGGGCGATCGAGTGGTTCTCGGTTCAGGGGGAGGTCGAGGTAGTCATCGTCGGGCGCGGAGGTGGATCGCTGGAGGACCTCTGGGCGTTCAACGAGGAGGTCGTCGTCCGTGCAATCGCCGCGAGTGCGGTTCCGGTCGTCAGCGCGGTCGGTCACGAGAGCGATACCACGCTCTCGGACTTCGCGGCGGACCTACGGGCGCCGACTCCGTCGGTTGCCGCCGAACGCGTCGTGCCTGAGACGCGCGAGATCGATATCGCTCTCGAGCAGTGGCTCAAACGGTTGGCACGGGGAATGGAAAGGCAGCGCAGGCGACGCATCGACGAAGCGCTGGCGCCAATTCGTCGTTACGGATTCCGGAGGGTTCGTGACCGGTTTTTCGAAACACGGCAACGGTGGGATGACAGCTTGGGTGCGATCGCACAACCGGTAGCCGAGCGTACGCAGCGAGCCGTCGAGAGCCTCGACCAAGGGTGCGACCGAATGCCTTCGCCGATGAGGTTACAGATCAGAGAGGCCGCAACCCGCCTTGGTCATTTGGACGAGCGGCTCAGAGCGGCGAGCCCGCTAGCTATCCTCGAACGCGGCTACGCGGTGGTGGCTACCGCTGAAGGCGCCCTCGTTCGCGACGCTGCTGCCGTCGGCAGTGGCGACGAGATCGGCGTCAGGCTAGCCCGTGGAGCGCTGTTGGCTACGGTCGAGAGCAGTATTCCGGTCGAGGAAATGGAGGTCGGTGAATGACCCAGATCCCGATCGAGGACGAGGCAACGAGCCCCGGCGAGGACAGTCTCCCGATCGAGGAGCAGCTCAAACGCCTCGACGCCATCGTTCAGAAGCTGGAGAGCGAGGCAGTCTCGCTGGACGAGTCCATTGCCCTGTTCGAAGAGGGGGTCGGGTTGGCGGTCCAGATTCGGCGCCGACTGGAAGTCAGCGAGGGGCGAATCCGGGAGATCGTCGAGAGATCTGGTGGGTTGTTCTCGCTTGAAGACTTCGACCTCTAGTGTCGCCCGAGTCGCGGCAGGTTTGAATCGCGTCGAACAATTTGTCGCGGCCGAGCGGCCGGCGCTCGAGACAGCGATCCGAGGCCTGATAGAGCCGCTGGGACCTCCGCTGGGCGCGGCCGCCGCATATGCGGTTGGCGCCGGCGGCAAGCGAATCCGGCCGTTGCTCACCGTGGCCGCGCACGAAGCTGCAGTGGAAAGCCAACACCGAGTCGGCGGCAACGGTGACCGAACCCAGCTTTACCGAGTCGCAGCCGCCATCGAGCTGATTCATACGTACTCGCTTATCCACGATGACTTGCCGTGTATGGACGACGACGCGCTCCGGCGTGGGTTGCCCACCACGCACCGCGTGTACGGGACCACGGTCGCGACTGCCACCGGAGCGGCGCTGCAGCAGATCGCGTTTTTGGCTCTCGGCGAAGCTGCCAGATCGGCGCCAACCTTGGCCGCCCGGTTGCCGTCACTTGTTCGACGCCTTGCGGTGGCGGTCGGGGGCGAGGGGATGGCCGGGGGGCAGGTTCTCGACCTGGAAGCCGAGGG
>DAOWHI010000177.1 GCA_030641505.1 Gemmatimonadota bacterium
ATTCGTCGACCACCACCATTCGGCCGACCGACCCAACTGGGTGGACCGCGAGGTGTTCGCCAGCGGGTCGCTCCTCGCGCGCCAAGACCATGGCGATCAAACCGTCACCAGTCAGAGCGGCTGAGACCATCGTCACGTAGCGGGGCTCAAACACGTGCAGCGGCAGAAACGTGTGCGGGAAGAAAACCACGTTCGCGAGCGGGAATACCGGAGCTTTCACCGTCGCTTTCCAGCCTTCCACGGGACGGCTATGTTGGCCGCCCACAACGTATGGGTCTCTTGCTGGCATTCGTGGCTGGACTGGGAAACCTGATCGGAGGCTTCCTGGTCAGCGTAAGGCACCGCTGGAGCCGCGTCATGCTGCAGCTCTTCGTCGCTGTCGGCGCCGGGTTCCTGCTGTCGGTCGCACTGCTCGGGATGCTGCCCGAGGCGCTCGCGCTCGAGCCGGAGCTGGCGTTGCCGCTCGTCGTCACCGGATACTTCCTGACCCACCTCTTCGAGCACACGCTCGTTCCCCACTTCCACTTCGGCGAGGAGACGCACCACGAGGTGGTGCACGGTCGATCGAGCATCGCGGCGGTGTTCGGTCTGGGGCTCCACTCGCTGTTCGACGGTGTCTCCATCGCCGCCGGCTATGCGGTGTCACCGACGCTCGGATGGCTGGTCTTCGTGGCCATCGCGCTTCACAAGCTACCCGAGGGTTTCACCATCGCGTCGATCGTCTTGGCCAGCGGGCAGTCGCGCCGACGAGCGATGAGCGCTGCCACGCTGGTGGGCGGGATGTGCGTCCTCGGGGCTCTGATGTTGGCTGGGCGACCCGACATGGCTGGGGTCGGCTTGTCGCTCGCCACTGGCGTCACCCTGTATGTGGCGGCCACCGATCTCCTGCCGGAAGTCAACAAAGAGGTCGGTCACCATCTCGCGCTTACGGTTCTGGCGGGGGTGCTGCTGTACCTGTTGGCGAGCTGGACTCTCCAGCAGTGGGTTCCTGGCTAGCCGCACCGGCTTGAGCGCCGCCGGCCGATCGCGTTTGGTGGACCAGCCGATCGACGACCGTCAGCGCCAGCGTCAATCGATCGACGAAGTTGAGCTCCTCGGGCCGCAGCTCGGCACTGGGCAGCGAGTCCACCTCTCCGACGGCGACACCGGCCGGAACCGTGACCGCAGTATTGCCGGTAACCAGTGTCCGCTCCTCGGTCGGCGTATTGAGCTGTTCACCGGACTTCCTCTCGGGCGCTTCCGGAGCCACGCCCAATGCTGAGTCGGCCGCGCCGAGGATCGCGACCAGCTCTTCCAGGGTTGCCTGGACGCTGTCGGCCGCTTCGTCGGTGAAGAAGAGCGGCAGGGGCTGGCCAGCCAGCGAGTCGGTACGGGCTCGGAACTCCTCGAACATCTCGGTCGATAGGGTGTCCGCCTCCTCGGCCACCGCTTCCTCCAGCGCCGCCGACCACGCCACCAGGCGCGAGAGGGCAGGCCAGTCGCGCAGCAGGACTTTTTGGTTGCGATAAGTCTCGACTTCCAGGTACTGCCGCCGAAAGCCGGGCGGGTCCTCGGACTCCTGACCCAACGCCTGAGATCCAACGACCAGGCTGACGAACATCGCCAACAGGAGGGGCAAACCTTTATGGTTCATCGGGGTATCTATCCTACGTCCGGTCCGAGGCGGCGTCAAAACGGCTAGAAACGCCCATTTAGTACCCTGTTGACAGGATCGGGGTCCATCGGATATAATACTGCGATTTCTATATTTACGCGCTTTTCCGCGCACCCCGGCAAGTGTTGGAAAGCAGGCACCCAAAACATGGCAAATAAGCGCAGAAAGACGACCAACATGTCTCTCGGAGCGAGCGCCGACAAGGTCGATGAAGGGGCCTTGGCGCTCTATATGGAGGACATAAAGACCCAACCGCTTCTGACTCGTGCCGATGGTGGGTAGTTGGCGCGGCGTATCCGCGACGGCGATCAGCTGGGACTCGGGAAGCGCGTCCGATCCGGCCTCCGCTTCGTGGTTTCGGTCGCCAAGAAGTACCAGAACCTGGGCATGAGCTTGCCCGACCTGATCTGCGAGGGCAACGTGGGTCTGGTGAGAGCGGCGCAGAAGTTCGATGAAACCAAGGGCGTCAAGTTCATCTCGTACGCCGTGTGGTGGATCCGGCAAGCGATCTTGAAGGCCCTGGCCGAGAACTCCAAGACGTTCCGGTTGCCGATCAACCGGGCGACGACACTCAACAAGATCTCCAAGAAGGAAGCCGAGCTGACGCAGAAGCTCGGTCGTGAGCCCAAGCCCGAGGAAGTAGCCGAGGCGATGGACATGGACGTCGACGAGGTGCGCAAGTTGATGAACGTCTCTCGCCGTTCGCTGTCGCTCGATGCGCCGCTTTTCGAGGGCGAAGAGAAGACGCTCTTCAGCTATCTCTCGGATGACGAGACGATGGACCCCGAAGAGCAGACCTTCGAGAGCGCCCGCGAGAAGGAGATCCGGGAGACGCTGGGCTCGTTGCAACCGCGAGAGGCCAAGATCGTCAAGCTCTACTATGGGCTGGACGGCAACGAGCCGCTCACGCTGCGTGAGATCGGTTCGATCTTCAACCTCTCCCGCGAGCGCATCCGGCAGATAAAGGAACGCGCGATCGAGCGTCTGCGTCACACGTCGCGATCGCGGCGCCTGGAGCCCTACCACTAGAGCGGGACTGCCGCTACTGTGGGGTCAAAAGCCCCCGATCCTCTAGCGAGGGTCGGGGGCTTCGTTATGGTCGGATTGTCAGGCTGTCGCCCAACGGCGGTAAAAAGTCATCGCACCCAATACGGCAAAACCGAGACGTCGGGCCGGACGCTGCACGCCGCGATCCGACGAAACGACCCACGTTCCGGCAGCACGATCCGCATACGCACCACGGCACAGCTCTAGCAGCTCGACGTCGGCGCTTTTCGACGGACCCGAGTAGATCACATCGAGCGATTGGATGGATGGAGCTTCGTCGGGAGCGATCGAGCCATCCCACACGACAACGCAATTCGTCACGCCGTGGCGTATCGCCGCTTCTGCGAGCCAGCGCTCGAAAGCTGCGCGCTTCGGGGCTGGATCACCGCCCCGCGGCGCGAATCTCCGGATGGCGTGAAGAACGTTGTAGCCGTCCACTAGGACGGCCGCCGGCCGCGAATGGGCTACGGCTGAGCGACGGTTGCCGGCTCGCGCGAGGCGGTGGTCATCGTTTCGCCACTATCGAGCGATGCCTGGCGCTCGCGATCGGCCAGCCGAAACAGGTCGGCAAGCGTGTCCGCCTCGGCGAGCAAGTCGACCGCCTTGGCAAGCGCCAGATCGGCGCGGAGCACCGCCTGGCGGGCGACACCCTCGCCGTGGTATTGGCTGATCAGCGTGAACTGAAGCGAGTCGCGGATGTAATCGATTTCGGCCAAGAACGCTTCGTCCGAAAAATCGACCCCCCGCTCGTCACGAAGGTACCTCTTGAACTCCTCCAGCAACGCTTCATCGGGCTTGAAGTTCTTGGGAACCGAAGCGTGGGTCGACCGATACGTCACACCAAACAAAAAGAACGCGTTCTGAACCGCGATGTCTTGGATGAGGGGTTGTGACGCCTCAGCCAACGGCTCGGCCCGCACGACAACGTCCGGCATGACCCCACCACCGCCGTACACAGTCCGCCCCATGTCGGTGTGAAACGCGAAGCTGTCGGGGAACGCGTCGCCGGCAGGCTCGAGCATCGACGGGATTTCAGTCCCAGTTTGCGTCGTCGGCACACTGCGGTCGCCCTCGCGTTGGATGCTGCGACCGCTCGGCGTGTAATAGCGAGCGGTGGTCAGCTTGAGAAAGTAACCATCGTCGAGAGAGAACAGGCTCTGAACCAAACCCTTGCCCCATGAGGATTCGCCGACCAGCAGGGCGCGATCGTGATCCTGCAGGGCGCCGGCCAGAATCTCACTGGCCGAGGCCGAAGAACCGTTGATCAAGACGATCATCGGATGGACCGAGAAATCATCGTTGTCACGAGCGTGATAGGTGCGGCCCGATTCCTCGACCCTACCTCGCGTAGCGACGATCTCGACGCCCTTGGGCAGGAAGAGATCCGAAACTTCGATCGATTGATCGAGCAGGCCGCCGGGGTTGCCCCTGACATCGAGGATGAGCGAACGCATACCGCTGCGCTCGAGCTTGCGGATGGCATCACGAAGCTCGTCGCGCCCCCGTTCGGCGAACTGAGTGAACCGAACGTAGCCAATGCCATCCCGCATCAAGAAAGAGTATGGAACCGCCGACAATTTTATCGGGCGCCGCGTGATCTCGGTCTCGAACGCCTCGGTTAGCCCCGCACGCCCAATCGATAGCGTAACCTTCGATCCACGCGGCCCACGAAGTTGTTGCACCGCCTTCTCCTCGCTCCATCCCTTGGTCGAGGTGCCGTCGACGGCGAGGATCCTGTCACCCGCCTGGAGCCCGGCCCGATAGGCCGGCGTACCCTCGATCGGCGCAATCACGGTCAACACCTGTTCGACGATGTCGATCCGAATCCCGAGGCCTTCGTAATTGCCTTGGGTGTGGATCCTCAGATCGTCGTATTCGGTCGGGCTCAGCAACTGCGAGTAGGGATCCAGCGATCCGAGCATGCCCTCGAGCGCTCGCATGTACAAGCTGTCAGATGGGATTTCGTCGACGTACTTCTCCGAGACCTGGTGGATCGCCTCGTTGAGGAGTTTGATCGCCGCGTATGGATCTTCTCTGTCCGACGCCGAAAGATCGTCGTAGATGATCCCACCGGTCAGAACGGCCAGGAAGAACAACAAGATGAACAAAGCGCCGAATCGCTTTCTGATCATTCAGGTGCCATCCTTTGCGAGCTCCCTGTCTCGAGTAACTCTCCAACCCGACTGCGGATCGCGCTCTGCAGCTCGTCGATCGGTTGCTTACCGTCTAATACGAAGAATCTACACGGTTCATTCGTCGCTAGCCTCTTATACCCCGCCCGGACCCGTTCGTGAAACTCGTCTCCGGCGCGTTCCAATCGATCCGGCGGTTTATCGCCCCGTCGATCAACGGCATCGCTGACCGAAACGTCGATCAGAATCGTCAGATCGGCGACCAATCCCCCGGTCGCCCAACGATTCCACTCAGCGATCCGCTCCGGCTCGAGGCCCCGACCGTAACCCTGGTAGGCCACCGATGAATCGCCGAACCGGTCCAGCAGTACGACCTTGCCCGCCGCCAACGCGGGAGTGACGACAGTGGCCGCCAACTGTGCGCGCGCAGCAATAAAGAGCGCCAACTCCGCGTGTGGCGCCAGCTCGTCGTCGACGTCCAGCAACGCGCTTCGCGCCGCCAAACCAACCGCTGTTGTGCCCGGCTCTCGCGCGGTGACCACCGAATAACCCTCTTCCGTAAGCCAACCGGCGAGCAACTCGACCTGAGTCGACTTTCCGCTGGCCTCGCCACCCTCAAACGTAATGAGGGCGCCACCACCGGCTCTCGGTGACCGAGCGACGCTCACCAAACCCAATATTGCGGCGGCCCGGTTTAGACTCAAGCTCTGGGCCTAATCCTGCGCCTGGTCCGGCGTCGCGTAGAGCAGCCAACCGTCGGGATCGATTTCGATCTTCGTAACGGGGTTAAAGGGCTCGACGTTGATCTCGACGGTGCTGGTCTTCATCTCCACCTCGAGCCGTCGCTTACCGGCGCCAGTAGTCAACTCCAACTCGAAGTCCAACCGATACGGATCTCCGGGCTGCAGCTGGCGCACGATCAGACGATCGGTCTTCTGGTCGATCGCCAACACCGGCATCCCGGGGCGCCCGACCCACTGGGCGAAGAACCAGCCCAGATCCATCCCCGAAGCATGCTCGGCGACGCGCTCGAAATCGGCGGTCCAAGCCGTCTGTCCGCGCAGTTCACCGTAAAAGCTGCGAATCGCATCAAAAAAGACCTGATCGCCCACTCTTCGACGCAACATATGCAAGACCCAGGCCCCCTTCTGGTAGTTGTTCGGGGTCAAGAGGCTCTCGTACTCGCGTCGGGTTTGACCGTAGATCGGCTCCGGACTTTGTCGATGATAGGCGACGACACTCGCAGCCATGGCGCGCATGCGACGCGTCAACTCTTCCGGACCGCGTCCAGTGGAGCTTCCATGAAACTCAAAGAAGACCGCAGCGAAGTAGGACGCGAATCCTTCCGACAACCACAAGTGGTGCCAGTCGTTCTCGGTTACCGCGTCGCCAAACCACTGGTGGACGGTTTCGTGCGCGACCAGGGATGACAGTTGATCGTCTCCCTCACCCGGGTCGCCAGCACCCGTTCGAAGCGCGTCACCGATCGCCGATTCACTGTAGAAGATGGCGCTCGCGTTCTCCATCCCGCCGTATCGCGTGGAAGATTGGACGTGGGCCAGCTTCTCGTACGGGAACGGGCCGAACAACGAATCATAGAAGGATAGGATCTCGGTCGACCGAGAGAAAGCGGCCTCCCCGGCCAGTGAGTCGGCGGGATAGGTCCAGTGCGTGACTTCGACGCCGTTGACGACGCCGGCAGTAGTGACACTGAACGGTGCCGCGCCCAACACCATGCAGTAGGTCGGGATGCTTCCCGTCTCGATCCACCGCGTGAGCACCCGACCATCTTCGAGCTTCGACAGCTGACTGCGATAACCATTCGCCACGACCCGCCATTTCGCCGGTGCGACGATCTCGAACCCAACCGTCGCCTTGTCCGACGGATGATCGACCGCAGGGAACCAGTAGCGCGCCCGATCGGGCCAGTTGTCAGCGAACACCACTACTTCTCCATGACGATTGGGTTGGATTATGAGGCCATCTTGAGGCTCGCCGTGATACCAGACGCTTGCTGTATGCCGGGTGGCAACCGGCTCGCGGGGAGCGCGCACGGTGAGTTTCTCGCCTTGGTGCGAGAATTCCGCGCGTTCCCCGTCGACGCTCACGCTGTCGATGGTCATAGGTCCAAAGTCGAGATCCAGCGTCGGGTGCAGGGTTGAAACACTGGCCTCGTAGAGAATCGTCGTGTGTCCAGCGATCTCCCGCCCGTTGACGGGCAACTCCAGTGCGATGTCGTAATGAAGAACATCCACTCCCGAGCGTCGCGCGTAGCCGTCCACCTCGACGCTCGGGATCCCGACATCGATCGCGTCTTGCGCCAGCAACGAACCTGTCGTCAAAAGCAGACACGCAACCGCGGGTACCGCCGTCAGGCCGCGCTTGGTGATCGAGCTCACGGTGTAGGAGGCTGGTAGTACTCGAGGCCCAGGTGGGTTATCTGCTCCTCTCCCATCAGGAAGCGGAGTGTGTTCTTCAGCTTTGTGAGCTGAATAAAGATGTCGTGCTCCGGGTAGAGATCGGGCGCGTGCATGGGGCTCTTCCAGTAGAAAGACAACCACTCCTGAATCCCCTTCATACCCGACCGAGCAGCGAGATCCAGAAACAAGACGAGATCTAGAACGATCGGTGCCGCGAGAATCGAGTCCCGGCACAGGAAGTTGATCTTGATCTGCATCGGGTAACCGAGCCACCCGAAGATGTCGACGTTGTCCCAGCCTTCCTTGTTGTCTCCGCGGGGTGGATAGTAGTTGATGCGTACGACGTGAGAGATGTCGCCGTACAACTCCGGATAAAGCTCCGGCTGAAGGATGAAATCGAGCACACCCAGTTTCGATTCCTCTTTGGTTTTGAACGACTCGGGGTCGTCGAGTACCTCTCCGTCACGGTTGCCGAGGATATTGGTCGAGTACCAGCCGCGGATGCCGAGCATTCGGGCCTTGAACCCGGGTGCTAGGATCGTCTTCATCAACGTCTGACCGGTCTTAAAGTCCTTGCCGCTGACTGGAACGCCATTTTGAGCAGCGAGATCGAGCAGTGCGGGAACGTCGGCCGACAGATTCGGTGCTCCGTTCGCGTAAGGGATGCCGCACTTGAGCGCAGCGTACGCGTAGATCATGGACGGTGGAATCGAGTCGTCGTCCGCATCGAGTCCCTTCTCGAAAGCATCGAGGTCTTGGTGCACCGCCGTGGGCTGCATAAAGACTTCTGTCGACCCGCACCACACCATCACCATTCGATCACACGCGTTCGCTTCGCGGAACCGCTCAATGTCATCGATCAGCTGGTCGGCCCACGCCCGCTTTGAGCGACTCTCGATAATGTGCGTGCCGTTTAGTTTCTTGACGTAGCGTTGATCAAAGGCGCCGCGCATCGGACGAATCGTGCGCAGGAAGTCGGCCAGCTCC
>DAOWHI010000241.1 GCA_030641505.1 Gemmatimonadota bacterium
CGCAGATCTTTCGTTGGGGACAGTAGCCATACTTCGCGCAATGTTTGTGCCGCATCGGATCGCGATCGTTATAACAGAGAGTGACGCTCTCAGTGAAAATCCCGTCTCTTTGTCTTGCCTGGTTTGAGGCGCACCCGGGGTGCCCACAGCTTCTCCGCCACCAGATGCACGATGCCCGACTGAACCTGGAGCTTTCCCGTCACACCCAGAAACGATGCCGTTTTCGCCAACAGGCGGTAATTCTGAAACACGCGCTCCCAGATGACGACGTTCACAAAACCGGTTTCGTCCTCGAGGGTCATGAAGACCACGCCCTTGGCCGTTCCCGGTCGTTGGCGACAGATGACGAGTCCGGCATAGCGGACGTGGTCCCCGTCCTTCATGTTGCGGACCGTCGCTGAATCAGGCAGTCGCTTTCGGGTGAGCTCATCCCGTAGCGGGGCGAGCGGATGCCCGCGCGGGCTGTGTGAAGTGAAATCGTAATCCCAGCCGATCGTCTCTAGTTCGTTCAAGTGCTGAAACGTTGCGCTGGGCTCGGTCAGTTCGAGATCGAGCCCCGCGCTTTCGTCTCGATCGAGACCGAACACGTCCCATAAGGTGTCGCGCCGCTCTTCCTCGAAACCCTCGAGCGCGCCGCATTCGGCGAGGCGGGCGAGCATCCCGTCGTCGAGTCGGGTTCGGGCGGCGAAATCGTTGAGTGATCGGAATGCGCGCACTTGTCGTGTTGTGACAGTCCACCTGCCGTCCACTTCCTGGAGCCCCTTTACGTACCGCAAACCCATGCGAACGAGAAACCCCTCGCCACTCTCTTCGGACGGCTCGAGCGTACAGTCCCAATCACTATGTTGAACATCCACCGGACCGATCGCGACTCCGTGGCGCTTGGCGTCTTCGATGAGGGTGGCCGGGCTGTAGAAGCCCATCGGTTGCGCATTCAGCAACGCACAGAGAAAGGACGCCGGGTAATGCTCCTTTAGCCATGCAGTGGCGTAGCCTATCAACGCGAAGCTGGCGGCGTGGCTTTCGGGGAAACCGTAATCGCCAAACCCCCGAATCTGCTTGAACACCCGCTCGGCGAACTCCTGTCGAATGCCCTTGCGGGTCATGCGCGAGATGAGACGCTCCCGGTGCCGCTCGATGCGCCCCGCTCTCCGCCACGCCGCCATGTCACGCCGCAGCTGATCGGCCTCGCCCGGCGTATAGTCGGCGGCTACTACCGCCAGCTGCATCACCTGCTCCTGAAAGAGGGGAATCCCGAGCGTCTTCTTGAGAATCGGCTCCAGCGAAGGATGCGGATACGTGACCGGCTCTTCTCCGTTTCGTCGCCGCAGGTAGGGGTGGACCATCCCGCCGGTGATCGGGCCGGGGCGGACGATGCTGATCTCGATGACGAGGTCGTAGTAGTGGCGTGGTTTCATGCGCGGCAACATCGCCATTTGAGCCCGGCTTTCGATCTGAAAGACCCCCACCGTGTCACCCTTCCGGATCATCTCGAACGTCGGCTTGTCCTGAGGTGGAATGGTGGCCAGCGTGAACGTTTTCTCGCAGTGCCGCTCGATGAGATCGAACGAACGGTGGACGACGTTCAACGCTCCGAGACCCAGCAGGTCGACCTTGAAGAGTCCCAGGTCCTCGAGGTCGTCCTTGTCCCACTGGATCACCGTGCGGTCCGGCATAGTGGCGTTCTCGATCGGTACGAGCTCGTCTACCGGCGCGTGGCCGAGCAGAAAACCCCCCGGGTGTATCGAGAGGTGACGCGGGAAGTCCTGTATCTCGGTGGTCAGCCGGAGCAGGTGTTGGTGCAGTCGATTGTCAGGATCGAAGCCCGCCTCGACAAACGTTTCTGGTGTCGCCGACTCGTAGTGGGACAGCAGCCGCGCGAACCGATCGACGGCGGTTTCCTGAAGCCCCAAGACTTTGCCCACCTCACGCACCGCCGAGCGGGATCGGTAGCGGATGAAGTTGGCCACCATCGCAGCGTGGCTCCGGCCGTACTTCCGGTAGACGTGTTGGATCACTTCCTCGCGGCGATCGTGCTCGATGTCGAGATCGATATCGGGCGGCTCGGCGCGCTCCTTCGATATGAAGCGCTCGAAGAGGAGTCCCATACGCACCGGATCGATGGCTGTGATCCCCAAGCAGTAGCAAACCGCCGAGTTGGCGGCCGAGCCGCGCCCCTGACAGAGGATGTTCTTCTGCCGGCAGTACCTCACGACCTCCCACATCGTGAGGAAATACCCGTCGTACTCGAGATCTCGGATGACGGCGAGCTCCTTCTCGAGTTGTCGGGTCACTTCGTCGGGGATACCCGTCAGGTATCGCTCCCCGGCGCCGTCGAAGACCAGTGTCTGCAGCCGCTCGGATGATGTCGTGCCGTCGGGGAGTCGCTCGGAAGGATAGCGGTAGCGGATTTCGGCGAGTGAAAAACGACATCGTTCCGCGACCTCTTCAGTGCGGACAACGGAACTGGGGTCATCACTATAGAGGATCGCAAAGTCATAGGCTGTGCGGAGCGCGTGCTCGGCGTTTGAATTGATGAGTCGCCCAGCGGTAGCCAGCGTGACTCCGTGGCGGATGCAGGTCAGCACGTCGTGGAGTTGACGACGAGCTGGTGTGTGGTACAGCACCTCCATTCCGGCCAGCGTGGGAATGCCATAGTGCTGAGCGCGCTCGCGGAGAAGGCGCTCGCGGCGGGTGTCATCGGCTTCTCGATGCCTTGAGAGAAGCGCATACAACCGGTCGCCGAAAGCGTCTCGGAGATCGATCGCGACCGCATCGGGCTCGGGCTTTCCCAAGAGCAGGCCCCGCGCGCCGCCCCACAGCGCGATCAGACCCTCGGCGTGTGTGCAGATTTCATCCCAGTGGACCTGGCTCGACCCTTTCGGTGAGCGAAGCCGCCCTCTGGAGATCAACCGGCAGAGGTTGGCGTAGCCGTCGCGATCTATCGCCAACAGAACGAGCGTCGAGCCATCGAACAGGGTGACCTCGGAGCCAACGATCAGCCGCAACCCCAGCTCCCGGGCCTTGACGTGCGCTCGCACCATCCCGTACACGCCATCGCGATCGGTCAAGGCCAATGCACGCAAACCAAACTGGTGGGCTTCTTCGATCAGCTCGTCCGGATGACTCGAGCCCTCGAGAAACGAATAGTTGCTCTTGCACCAAAGCGGAACGTATGAGCCTGCCATGCGGTTATTCCACTTCGCCGTGGAGAAACCAGCGGCGGCGTTTGCGGTCGTTATAGATCCAGAGCCAACGACCGCTTCGCGTGCGAACGTAGTGGTAGGCGCGTGAGGTCTCTCGCGTCCACCATCCTCCGGACACGATGTGCGGGCCGATCACCTCTACGACTGGTCCGTCGGCGAAACGCGCGATCAACCACCCATCCGGTTCATGGCGGGCTCGCGGCGGCAGCTGAATGGGTGGCGAGTAAAGTCGACGCACCAGCGGGCGATGGGCGACCTCGGTTGGCTCGGGGAGAGCGAGTTCTTCGAGCAGCTCCCACCCGAAACGCGCTTCCGGGAGATGGCCATCGTGAAGTTGCGCCCGCATCACCGCATCGTTCCCCAACTCAGCCCGGATCTTGGCGAAGGCGCGTTTTACCGCTTCCAGGTTTCGGCGCGGCTTTTCACGAAAGAGCTCGAGTTGGCGTTGCGACGCTGGTGAGCCGACGCCTTTGATCTCGAGCTCGGTCACGCCCGCGGATAGCGTCAGCGTTTCCAGGCGGAGACGGATCAGCGTGAGTAGCTGGGGAACATCGAGCGTGGGTGTGGCGGGGGACAGTCTTTCATGATGTCTCTCGCCGTCGTCGAGTTCGAGAGCGATTCGGATTGACGCCAACGCCGCGCCCTTCGATGCGAGCGTTGTCAAGATCGATTGAAGCCGGGGCTCCAGGTTGACGAGCAACCGATCGAGGTTCGTCTCGGGATACTCGAGCAGTATCGTTCTGACGATCGGCGCCCGGTACGGTTCCGGCTCGAGTGGCGCCCATCCGCTGCCACGCGCCATCTCGTGCAATGCGTGGGCTTCAAGGCCGAACCGTTTGCGGATGCCGACCGCTGGGAGATCGATAAAACCGCCCAATGTCCGGATGCCGAGTTTGAAGAGTTTGTCCCGCAAGTCGGGTTCGAACCCGAGACGGTCGATAGGAACCGCGCGCAGGTGCTTGTGTTCGTGGTCGGTGTTTCGGAAGACGATGATCCCGGAGCTCGATCGCGCCGCTGCATAGCTGCCGAACCGGGAAAACCCGATCCCGACGACCGATTCGAACCCTGCTTGGCGCAAGTTGTCTCGAACCTCCAGCGCCCACTCCTGGAGCGAGGTGTACAACGGGCAGAGCCCGGAGGCGTCGACCCAAAAGACACCAGGTTCTCTCGACGATGGCTCGATCCCGGGGCTAAAGCGCCACAACCAGCGCGTCAGCCGGCCGACGTACTCGGCGATTTCGGTATCCGCTACGACGCCAGCTCGGAGGTCACGCGACAGCGACAACGCGGTGGCGTACCGCATCCCGGGCAGGATTTGAACCCGCCGGGCGTTTTCGTTCACCCACCGGATGATTCCGAGCGGCTTGTCTCGATCGACGATCGCGACCGGTAGTGATTCCCAATCGGGGTGACGACGGAGCAGGATTTGGAGTGGCAGAGCTGGAACATCAACACAAGCCATCCGGTCCACGACACACCTCGCTATGTCCCCAGCCCGGTCCCTGGCGCTTGTCTTTGACGACGCGCAGCTGGCATGAAAAACGATCGAAGTCGGTGCGTCCTTTTCCGACTTCGGCGCGAATCGAAACCAACGATCCCAACGAAGGCACCTGGCGCCCTTTTCGTGTGATACAGAGGAGCACCGTGTGGTGCTTTCGAGCGAGTCCGGCGAGACGGGTTTGAACGGCGAGCGGAAAATCAGCTTCGTACCCGAGATCGATAACGACGACCGCGAAGCCACCCGATCGAAGCAGCGCATCCGTGGCTCGCCAGGCTCTCTTTTCGTTCGGAGCGCGGATCACCGGCAGTGCATTGAGGTCGATCCCAAAAGCCGCGAAATCGGGTGGAAAAAAGATCGAATCACGGGCCCCGACCCAAGCCGCCAGCTCACCCTGGCGCTGGGCCTCCAGGATGAGCGAAGTGGCGGCGGTCAGCGTCGCCGTCGGTGCCGACCCCGAGACCTCCACCAATCGCCCAGCCAACGCTTCGATGCGCCACTCCGCCTCGGCTATCAAATGTCTATTCCTGTCTATGTATGCTTATCGCTAGGTCGAAAACCGAAACTAAACCGAAAATAAACGAGCGGCAACTCGCTCGTTTCCTAGCGGTTGGAATACATCGGCGGACGGCGAGTACCAATCATGACAGGTGAGCGATAACGGTCACGGGTAAGCCACAGAACCGGGGGTGTGTGATGCGTCGAGTCAGAGAGCTTGCAGAGAGTGAGACCGCCAACTCGCAGTTGCACGAATCGTACGGCAGCTACTTCAGATGGTTTGTGTTTACCGCGGTCGCGATACACACGATCCTGGTCTTTTTCGTTGTCGCGCCGCGGGGTGAGGGGTTTGCGGTTACAAAGAAGGAAATAATTGTCATCCCGATTCCGCCCGAAGTAAGGATCCCGCCGCCCCCCGAAGAGATGGCGCGGCCGGCGACACCGGTCGTGTCCGCTGAGGCGATCGACGACATCACGATTGCCGAAACGCTCCTCGACATGAATGTTCCCGATCTGCCTGCGGTGGAACTCGGGGATGAACCTACGGTTAGACCTTTCAGACCTTACACAGAGCCCCCAAGATGCAAGGACAACTGCAGCTCCGATGACCTGCTCCGTTACATGCCAACTTTGGTGAAGAAAACAGGGGTCACGTGTGAGGTGGTCGTTGGGCTCCACATCGACACGAATGGGGTCGTGAAGGCGGCCGATATCCTAAAATCGAGCGGTAACCGTGCTTGTGATTCAGCGGTAGAGAAATGGGCGCCGACGACTCGGTGGACGACGGCCTACAATCGCGATGAACCCGTTGCGGTGTGGATCGCCCAACCGGTCAGGATCGAGACCGAATAGGTGGTTTGCGGCATTTTGAGCGGGCGGGTAAACTGAATTGATGATCTCTTCAGCCCGCGCTTTCATGCTGATCGCCACGGTGTCACTCGTGTCGTGCAGCGGATTGGGCGATCCCAACTCGCTGGGCAACGACGATGGGCCTCTGTTTGGACCGACAGGTCCGGGTGGTCCCGCGGGACCGGGAGCCCCGACGGGTCCGGGCGATGCTCTATGCACGTTGCCGCTACCGCCGGAAGGGTGTCAGGACACGCCTGGGCCGCTGCCTTTCCCGGTTCCGGATAACTAGCCACCGAACTTCCACTATCAAAGCGATCGGCGCGATCGCGCTCCGCATCTTTGCGCTGCTCATCGTATGGGGCGCGCTGCTCGCGCCCTATTTCGTCCTACGTGGCGGTTTCGAGTCGAGCGAAGAGTGGATCGCACCACTCGATCGACTGTACGGCGAGGCCATTAGCGCCCTGACGCTGCTGGTAGCGGTGTGGCTGATGCTGCGATTCGTCGACCACCGCCCGTTTCAGAGTATCGGTTTCAAGGCCAATCGACTGCTTAGAGAGGCCGGGGTCGGACTGCTGCTGGGAACGGCGATGCTCGGGCTGGCGCTGGTGTTGGTGTGGCTCGGGGGGTGGCTTGGTGTGCGCGGCGGAAGTGGTTCGCCCGGGTCTGCGATACTGATTCTCGGCGCCGCCTTGTTAGCCAATGCCGTGACCCAAGAGGTCACTGTTCGCGGTTACGTCTTACAGGCGATCGAAACCAGGTTCGGCTGGTGGAAGGCGCTGCTGTGGTCGTCGATCTTTTTCGTGGCCCTGCACGGTGGTGCACTCGCCGAGGGCGCGATCCTGCCCGTCGCCAATTTGTTTCTGGCCGGGGTTGTGTTCGGGTTGGCGTATATCGTCACCCGCAACCTGTGGCTGCCGATCGCCGCGCACTTCGCTTGGAACTTCCTGCTGGGACCGGTGCTCGGCCTGACCGTGACGGGGCAGTCACTGGATGGTGGTTGGCAGCCACTGTCACTCAGCGGCCCGGCGCTCTTTACCGGCGGCGAGTTCGGTATCGAGGGCGGATTGGCAGCCACGCTTGCGGTTGTCGCAGGCTGCGTGATCCTCTGGATCCGCCGTCCGGCGGATGGTTGGCGATCGACCGCGTAGTTTCATAGACCATGATCGGAATTCTATGGATCGCTCGGGGCCTGGCACTGGTCGGTTTTCTCGATGCGACCTATCTGACGGCGACCCACTATTCGGTGGGCTCGCTGGCATGTGGGCCGGGCGGCGGATGCGACATCGTCACCACCAGCCAGTACGCGACCATCGTAGGTGTGCCGGTCGCGCTCTTGGGTCTCATCTATTACGTGGTCGTCAATCTGATCGTGTGGACGCCGGTCTCGGGGTGGAACCGAGGTCTCGGTGTCGCCTTTGTCGCGATCACCGCGATCGCGGTCACCGCGTCGGCGGTCTTTGTCTACCTTCAGGCGGTGGTGATCGACGCCTGGTGCCGGTACTGCCTGGTATCGGCCGCGGTGTCGCTGGGACTCCTCCTTTCTGCACTCGCGCTTTATCGCAACCCGCCCCGAGAGATTCTGGCCGAGGAGCCTATCTAGGGCAGAGTGGGTGGCTGGCGCCTCCAGAGCCCTAACGGCGAACGACTGCACCACCCTTCATGACGAAGACGACATCGCGCAACGCGCCGATGTCGCCTCCAGGGTTGCCGGTAACCGCCACTAAGTCAGCGAGCAGTCCCGGCCGTATCGAGCCCAGGCGGTCATCCAGGTGAAGGAGCCTGGCGTTGACCGACGTGGCTGACTCGAGCGCGGCGATCGGCGGCATGCCGTACGCGACCATGAGCTCCAGCTCGCGCACGTTGTTGCCATGGGCGAACACACCGGCATCGCTGCCGTTACAGATCGTCACGCCGGCATCCAGCGCAGCCTGAAAGCTCGCACGCTGCGCTCGTAGCAGTTCGGGTTGGTTGGCTGGATCGCCATCCCATCCGATGTAG
>DAOWHI010000085.1 GCA_030641505.1 Gemmatimonadota bacterium
GGGTGGAGCACTGCCTCGGAGTACAGGTCCCACGACTCGTCCCAATAGTCGGTCACCGCCTGGAGCGTCATGACCGAGTAGTCGTGGAACGCCTGGCCACCGATCGCCGCGCCGGTGGCGGCAGTGCGGGAGGCGAACGCGTCCTTGTCGTACTTCTCAGTACCGCGAGTGGCCACCGCGCCGATAAACCGTTCGATTCCAGCGGTTTCGGGTGTCAACGCGACGCTACCGCCCTTGACGTAGAGCTGAACGGCGATCACATCGTTGGCTTCGATCGAGCGGTGCACAACGTCGATCCCAGCCACTGTGAACTCTTGCACATCTACACCTTGAGCCCCGGCGGGAAGCGGCGCCGCCAGGATCATCACAGCGAGGAGCACACTGATGCGGTTCACAGCGTCACCTCCTGGGCCAAGAAGTCTTCAGCATCGAGATCAACCGACGCCCGCGCTTCCGCGCTGATCAGCGCCCCCGACACATGGGGCTTGCCGAGCATGTAGCGCTGGGTGAAGGCGGCGATCTCGTCGAGCGTCACGGCCTGCAAGTTGGGGACATAACTCAGGTAGTAGTCGAGGCTGGCAACGGCCCACCAGTAGCCGACCGTATGGGCCAGCGATGAAGCGCGCTCACGAGCGTAGGTCTGGTTGACCGCGACCTGGTTGCGGGCCGCGGCGAGCTCTTCTTCGGTGACATAGCCGGGCTCGGCCATCTTCCCGACCTCGGCCAGGATCGCCCGATGCAAGTCGAGCGCTTTGTCGGGGGCGGTTTGCGCGGTAATCGAGATCGGCCCCACGTGCGCCATGGTGGCGTACGAAAAGCTCGCCCCAAATGCCAACCCGGTATCGACCAACGCCTTCTGAAACCGGCTCGCCGGGTTGGAGAGGATCGGGATCAGCACGTCCGCCACATACGTCGATCCCGGCTCACTGACCACGCTAGGCCCTTGCCAGTCGATCCGAATGGTGACCGTGTTGACCGGTTGCTCGACGACGATGGCTCGGGTCGCCGCCAAGGGCGGCGGATCCGGGACCGCCGTGGCGAACGGATCGGCGCCCCGGGGCCAGTCGCCAAACACCTCTTCGCCGAGGGCGAAGCCTTCGTCTGGCCCGATGTCGCCGGAGAGGATCAGCGCCGTGTTGTTTGGGATGTAGAACCGCTCTTGGATCGTCCGCATCTTTTCTGGCGGTGTTGTGCTCAGGACCTCGCGGTCCCCGATGACGTTCTTGCGCGACCAGTACTCGGGTGTCCAGAGGAGTGTATCGATCGCGCGACCAAGATGGAAGAAAGGGTTCGACTCGGCACGATCGTACTCGCCAAGCACGACCGGTCGCTCGCGCACTAGCTCGTCTTCGAGGAACAGTGGATACCGGATAGCATCTTCCATGAACTGTAATGCCGGGCGGAGGCTATCCACACCAACCGTGACGTAGTAGTTGACCCGCTCGGACGAAGTGGTGCCATTCCATGCCGCACCCAACTCGTTCACCCGCTCCAGGTATGCTTCCTGATTGGGTATGGTTCGATTGGCCTTGAAGAACATGTGCTCATACAGGTGGGACAAACCGTCGTACTCCGGCGTTTCGGTGTACGCCCCGTTCTTGACATCGAGTTCGATCGTCACCAGCGGAACCGAGCGGTTCTCGATGACGATCACCTCGAGACCATTGTCGAGTGTCTTGCTGTGGATTGGCAGCGCGGTCTGGCCGAACAGCGGAGCGGCCCAGACGAGCGCCGCTACCCCAAGTAACGTTCGCATCGGACCTCCTTCAATGTGATGGCCGCGCACGGTATCTGGAAAAACGCGGCTTGCGGACCGGTTGTTCAAGCTACCGGCTGCAAAACGGGGCCGCCCGGCTCGCCGAGCAGCCCCGTCAAATCGCAATGTCGGGTGAGTCTTACAGGCCGACCGGACTGTTTAGGACCCACACGAGCCCGGTACCCGATTCGACCGCGACCTCGTAGTCCCCTCGCGCCTGCCCCACGCCGGCACCTCCGGCGCCACCGATGACACCGCCGATGACCGCACCCTTCTTCCCCCCGATGATGCCGCCGATCACCGCGCCAGTACCGGCACCAATTGCGGTCTCCTTTGTCGGGAAACCGCTATCGCGATAGCTCTCGCCAGCAGCAAGAGGGTCGGCCGCAACGGCCCGGGAGCCAGAGCTCGTCTCGACCGTGCGGGCTTCGAGCGTCATCGACCCGTACCCGCCGTTCCGGTCGCCTTCATCGATTGCGGCGATTACGCCTCTCACTGTGGCGCCGCTCGGGATGACGACGTGTCCGTTGATGACGACATCGTCGTTGACCCGCGCGGTCCACTCGTCACCAACATCATTGTTCTCGGAGTCGATCCGCGACAGCAACGTCGTCGGAATCCGCGTACCCGCCGCGATCGCAGTCGGCGCGACCGGACGCACTTCCTCAGGCGGGGCCTCGCGCTCGGCGGGGGCCGGTGGCGGTGGTGGTGGCTCGCGAACGATGACCGTGCGTGTGATGACCTGCGGCTCGGGCTCGGGTTCATCGACGAAGTCGACCTCCTCCCCGGTCGGCTCCGCCTCGCCGAGCGCGATCGGACCTTGTGCCTCCACAACGATCGGCAGATCCGGGTCCACCTGGTCGCCGTCCCGGTTGCACCCCAGCGCGACCAGGCCGGCGAGCGCCGCGAGCACTATTGATCGGTAGATGCTAGAGCGCATGATATCCTCCTCTGGAATCAGCTTTTACTGGATCGCCAATAATGTAATAGCAACGGGTGTGCTCTTTTGTTCCCGGCCCGCCTGATGGGGTCAAACGTCCTCCCAATTGGACGCCGCGGAGGACAGTTCGGGGCCCGGTTTTGACACCGCTCGACGCCGTTGACGCCGCAACGAGAGGCCGAAAGGACATTCTCATCGGCGTGTGTTCGCGAGCGAGCTGTGAAACAAAACCCGTCGAAGCACTAGTCGAAGCACTAAAGGAAAAGCGTGAAATCGATCCAAGACAACTTGCGCTTGTCAATACACTGGCCGGATAAAAACAACTTGTCTTGACTTATAGATCAAAACCACCGAAAAACCCGATCTAAAAAACTTTCGATAAGTATTGCGAAGAAACAGTCCGTTGTGATAGACTTTTTTTGTCGCGCGGTCTTAACGATCGCAGTGGACTGAGCTCAGGAGGAAAAACGTATGGCTGCTGCAGCCAGAAAAAAGAAGTCGACCAAGAAGAGAAAGAAGGCTACGCGAAAGCGTAAGGCCACAAAGAAGAAGAAGGCCACGCGCAAACGCAAGGCCACTAGAAAGAGAAAGACCACGAGAAAGAAGGCCACTCGGAAGAGAAAGGCCCCTCGAAAGAGGAAGAAGGCCACTCGGAAGAAAAAGAAGAAGGCCACTCGGAAGAAAAAGA
>DAOWHI010000275.1 GCA_030641505.1 Gemmatimonadota bacterium
AAATGACCTTCGGGGCGGGCTTCTTGAGGACCTGCGGATGTTTCGTCGCCATACCCTCGAGCAGGTCGATCACGGTCTTCGGATCGGTGCCATAGGCGACTCCTACGGGAACGTCTACGCGGCGCAACTCGGCTCTCTCACGCGTCCAGTTGACCACTGTCGAAGAGACCAGAGTCGCGTTGGGGACGAGAACATCCGCTCCGTGATACGTGCGCACCGTGCTCTGAAGCAGTCCGATGTCTTTAACCACACCTGCATGACCTACGAGCTGTACCTCGTCGCCGAAGTTGATCCCATTGCCGAATAGTACGATCAGGCCCGACGCGAGGTTGTTGACCACGTGCTGCAGGCCGAAGCCGACGCCCACGCCGACCGCGCCGAACAGCACGGTAAGCCTGTCGACATCAACACCCGCGGCGGAGAAAGCGACCAGGATACCGACCAGGATCACGGCGTAGCGGGTCAGCTGTATGATCGCGGCTGGAAGCCCGTGACGCAGGTGCATGAGCGGCAGGAGGTCCGTGCCGAGAACGAAGCTGATGAATTGGGAAAACTTCAGTGACAGCCAGATGACGAGACCGAAGACCAGCACATCGCCTACGGAGAGGGAGAAGTTGCCGACCGAGATCCCCGCATCGAGTACCCTGGTCAAGGCGGTGATCACCGGTTCGAGCACGCCAAAGCCCGAGAGGGTCGTGGCGGCGAATCCGATCCACGCCAATGAAACGACGAGACGGCGGGCGACACGCTGGACGGTACCCGCGGTGGGCGGTGCGATACCCAGACGAGCCGCCATCTTCGTGAGCGTGCTGATGCGTACGGCGGCAAGCACCACCAGCGCCGCCACCCAGAATGCGATCGCCGCGAAGATGAGGTGCACCGTTCCCGTGGTCACTACGGTAGCGAATCCCGCGCTGCCCACGATGTTGGCGATGATGCCGACCGCGAAAGCGATCGCCGACAGCCGGACGGCAACCCCGATCGCGAGAGACCAGCGCTTCGAGACCGTGGTCTGCGTGAGGACCGTTGAGCTCACGAAACGCAGGCACGCCGCCATTCCCACGACAGACAGCAGAAGTAAGGCAAGACGATTCTCCGGGGTGCCGAACTCCGACAGAACGACGGTCTGCTGGAGAAAAAACAGGGCCGCCGCTGCGTAGCCCCACGAGCGAGTCGACTTCGTGAGGATCCGTGGCAACAGACGAAGAACCGCTGCGAGGACCACCAGAATGAGCAGCGCTTTCCAGGCACGCGGAGCACTGGGCTGGATCATGTAGCCGATGAGACCGGTGATGAAGAACCCGGCCGCGACGGGACGATCGAAAAAGCCGGCGACCACTCGGAGCGAGTCGTCCTGATCGAGCTGCGTTCCCGCGACGCCGCGCAGCCCGACCAGCGTGGCGATCAGGGCCAGAAGAAGAGCCAAGCTCCCGAGTAGCTCGCCCTTCCGCTCTTCGAGGTACCACCGTACCGACACATAGTTGAGTTGCAGGGTCGCCCCAATCCGCTCGGAGAGACTGCGCTGCTCGTCCGGGCGGTCGAAAGCCTTCCAGAAAGGGGAACTGTCGATACTGAGAAGTCTCCCCCGCCGTCTCGCGATCTCATCGCGCTGGTCCGCGAGGTTCTGGTCGGCGCGAGTCTTCTGCTCACTCACAGCAGCTTGCAGCTTCAGAACCGTGTCCCGTGCCGCTCGCACGAGGCCTTGGACGGAATCGACCGCCGCGAGAGTCTGTCGGATTTCCCGAGTCACCTCAGCTGGAACGTCGCCAGCGCGAATCGAATCCCGGGTCATTTTCCACAACTGCTCTTCCGCGTCGATCCGGTCCAGTGCGGAACCCACGTCAGCCGCATTGGAAGACAGGCGCCGAAGCCAGGCGCCCAGCTGGTCGGCGACACGCTGCCAGGAGCGTTCCGTCTGTTCGAGCGCGAAGCCGGGTCCGTCAGCCTGCATTCGCTCCCGGCTGTCTCGCTCCAAAGCGGCGACGCGGTCGCTCGAGCCAGCCAGGCCTTCGCTGATTCCCGCCAGATCTGTCGTGGCGGCAACGGTACGTGTGGCATCGCGAAGCACGGTGCGCACGGCGACCGCGCTGTCGGCTATCTCGGTCGCTTGAAGTGGACGAATTGGAGGTGGCTGCGGTGTTTCCTGTGGTGTCGCCTGCGTAGCGGCCGGAACGGTCTCCTGAGCCAGGCCGGACGTCGCCATGCCCAGGCAACACGAAACCGCCACGACGAGAGGCGTTAGCCATCGCACCCGCGGGTACCTCAGGTCCAGGAAATCGACGAGCCCGCGAGTATGACGATGTTCCATCGGCCTCACCAGCCATGATGACGCACGGTCGCGCCCGTTATCTCGATGCCGATCTGGCAGCCACGATTCACTGCCCTGAGCAGCGAAACATAGGCCTTTCATTCTACGCAGGATAGTTATGCCTTGCCGGCTGCAAATGCCAGGATAGTTCGGTTTCGTAGGCGTTTCCTCCGGCAGCCGCGCAATGCGAGCCGACAGGTGGCCAGGTAAACGGAGCATCCGAAGGCTCAGGGTTGTTTGGCGGCAACGCTTGGGTGTCACGCTTGCTGGCTCGACTCAGCAGAGCCGTAGATCCCAGTGTTACTGTCGGTTCTACTGTCGGTTCAAACCGGCACTCGGCCGTTTCGACCGATTACTCGTCCTGCAGATTGTCGCGGTCTGTCGCGATAACTCCGGCTATTTTGTCGTGATTCACGGTCCAGAAAGAGCCCCGGATTGGAAATCCGAAGGTCGCTCCCCAACTGAGTTGGTTGGTACTAAGGTACTTGCGAGGTTGCCCCTGGAAGGTCTATCGTGTTTGCGTAGAGAGTCGCTACCCTCCCCCCCGGCAGATTCTCTGTGCGACGTCTGGAGGTTCCCATGGTATCGCTGTTCGGTCGCTCCAGTTGGGCCATCGCGGTGACGGTTCTCATGGGGGTCGTCGCCCCTTCCCCCTCAAGCGCTCAGACAACCCTGTACATCTCGGGCGGAGCCACCTTCCCGACAGGCGCTTACGCCGAGTTCGCGAACACCGGGTGGATGGCCGCGGGAGGCGTTCTGTTCGGTGTCGGCTCGTCCGGGCTCGGAATCGGCGCCGACCTGGTCTACGGTCAGAACAATCATGAAGATCTCCTCCTCGAGAGCGCCAAGACCACCGTATACAGCGCGATGGCGATCGTGGACTATGCGTTCGGCTCGCCGGGTAAGATCCGGCCGTTCGTGTTCGGCGGCGCGGGCATCGCGGGTCACCGGTTCTCGGCTGACGGCGTCGAGTCAGATACCGACTCCGACTTCGCATATCAGCTCGGGGCGGGTGTCGACTTCCCGATTGGGGGCACGACGTCGCTCTACGCCGAAGGCCGGTACATAGGGTCCGGGAACAACGTAGACACCCAAGTCTTAGCGGCCTTGCTGGGATTTGCGTTCACGCTGGGCGGTTGATCGGAGCGCTACGCCCAGTGAGACAGGTCGTAACAGCAAACTTGCGAGTCGGGGCCTGGCAAGTAGCGACGCCCGGTCGCACGACACTTACGACGGAGGTGAGCCATGAAGTACCTACTCCCGCTGGCACTGTGTGCCCTTGTGCTCGTTTCTGTCAGCTGCGGCGAGGATGAAGTGACCACCCCTCTTGTCCTGGGCACGATCGAGGTCGTCACCGTAACGACCGGTAACCTTATCGACGGGGGGGGCTACACGATCACGGTCAGTAGCGGGGATGACGAGCGCACTGAGGACGTTGGTGCGAACTCATCCGTCACTCTTTCGGACCTCGCCGCCGGTACGTATGCGCTCCTGCTGGACGGCATCGGGCTCAGATGTGAGACGGCGGACAATCCTCGAAACGTCGAGGTTGTGGCCAGTCAGACGACGCCCGCCCAGTTCGATGTGACGTGTGCGGGCCCCAACTTGCCGCCGGTCGCCGACGCGGGCCCGAATCAGGCCGCGGTGGACACGGATAACAGCGGATCCGAAGCCATCACCCTGGACGGATCCGGCAGCAGGGATTTGGACGGCACGATCGTAAACTGGAGTTGGTTGGTGAACGACGTGGAGTTCGGGACCGGCGAGACGCTGACCGTGGCGGTGCATCCGGGCGTCTACACGGTCATCCTCACCGTTACGGATGACAACGGCACTACCAGCGGGGACGCTGTGCTCATCACCGTCATCGCCTCGGATGAAAACTTGCCGCCGATCGCCGACGCGGGCCCGGATCAGCCGGTGGAGGACGCGGATGACGGCGGGTCCGAACTCGTGACCCTCGATGGATCCGCCAGCAGGGATTTGGACGGCACGATCGCAAGCTGGAGCTGGTCCGAGAACAGCGTGGAGATCGGGACGGGCGAGACGCTGGACGCGACGTTCGATGTAGGCATCCACCTGGTCACCCTTACCGTCACGGATGACCAGGGCGTGGTGAACTCCGACGATGTAACGATCACGGTGGAGCCACCGGAAGCCAACTTGCCGCCGGTCGCTGACGCGGGTCCGGATCAGAGCCACGTGGACGGGGATAACAGTGGGTCCGAACTCGTGACCCTCGATGGATCGGCCAGCACAGACGAGCTCGGCCCCCAAGCGGTCGTAGACTGGAGCTGGTCCGAGAACAGCGCGGAGATCGGGACGGGCGAGACGCTGGAAATGGCGTTCGAGGTAGGCGTCCACACGGTTATCCTCACCGTTACGGATACCGGGGGCGCTACGGCCACCGACGAAGTGACGATCACGGTGGACCTACCGACACTGGCGGGCGTCTTCATTTTCAAGCGCGAAGACTTCGGTGGCGGGAACGGGTCCTTGCTGCGCGAAGATGTCTCCGATCTCGGCGACCTGCCTGCCGCCTGCGTTGGGCTTACTTGGGATAATTGCATTTCGTCGATCTTGTTGTCTGGTGGATGGTCCGCCACCCTCTTCGAACTCGCCGGATTCGAGGGCGACAGTCTCATTGTCGTGAGGAGTATTGAGGATCTGAGTAACTTCGGGGCCGGATTTGGCTGGGACAACAAGACGTCCTCGATCAAGATCCGACCGCCGAATTAGGGTCTCAACTTCAGGAGACGAGCCATGAAGTACGGCCTCCCGCTGGCGCTGTGCGCCCTTCTTCCTGCATCTGTCAGCTGCGGCGATGATCAAGTGACCACCGCTCCCGTCTTCGGCGATATCGAGGTCGTCACCGTAACGACGGGCAGCGGCTT
>DAOWHI010000017.1 GCA_030641505.1 Gemmatimonadota bacterium
GCGACTCGAGGAACGGCGCGGGAAGACCGGTCGTCCAGAGATCCAGAGCGAGTGGCTGGGTGAACAGGTGATGGCCGAGCTCCAGCACATCGATCAGGTAGCCTATATCCGGTTTGCGTCCGTTTATCGGAAGTTCCAGAACCTCACCGAATTCATGGACGAGCTTGAGGAGCTGACCGAGGCCTCCGGAGAAGTTTAGGGGTGGTGATCCCAAAGCCGAGCCCCGAAGGAACGATGTCGTTCCTGGATCATCTCGAGGAGCTGCGACAACGGATTCTATGGAGCTTGGGGACGTTGGCGGTCCTGTCGCTAGCGGGCTTTTGGCTCACCACACAGTTCGGTGTTCTCGAGTTCCTGACGCGCCCCGTGCGGCCTCTGCTGGATGCCGGTCGGCTCGCGTACTTGAGTCCCACCGAGCCCTTCATGGTCACGCTCAAGGTCGGGATCTTCGTTGGCGTTGTCTTGGCGCTCCCAGTGCTGTTTTATCACTTCTGGTGTTTCGTGGCACCCGGTCTGCTCGAGAACGAGCGGCGGATCTTCTTTCCGGCACTCGCCGGTTCGGTGCTCCTGTTCCTGGCCGGTGCAGCCTTGGCGTTTTTCATGGTGCTTCCGCTGGCGCTTCGGTTCTTCCTCGGATTCTCGGAAGAAGCTCTCATCCCGGTGATCACGATCAACGATTATTTCACCTTCGCGATCCGAATAACGCTGGTATTTGGCGCCGTTTTCGAAACCCCCCTCATCGTGATCGTTCTCACATACGTAGGGTTGTTGTCACCGAGGACACTCCGCCGTTATCGCCGCCACGCGATCGCCGGTATGGCGATCCTGGCTGCGCTACTGACACCAGCCGACATCTTCTCGATGGTCCTCATGCTTGTCCCACTCTACCTGCTGTTCGAGTTGAGTCTGGTGTTTGCGACGCTGATCGAACGACGCCAGGAGCGACACGCTGCTCAGTCGCTGAAGGACAGCGCTCTGTCGCCGACCGACGGGAGCGACGACGGGTTGGAGCCATCCGATGCGTAGCCGCTCGACCTCTGTGATGGTGGTGATGCTAGTGTTGGGCGCGGCGAACCTGGCACGGGGTCAAGATGAGGTTCCCGACGATGGCGCGGCTGGGACGATTCCATCCCCCGATGAGACGTATGAGATTCTGATGAACCGCGCAAACGGCGCTGACAGCCTACCAGGACCCAGCGGTGGTCCAATCGAGTATCAGGGACAGCGGCTTCTGTTCTATCCCGAGGGGGAGGTCATCCTGCTTGAAGGCGATGCAGCGACCGAACAAGCAGGCACGGAGCTCAAGGCGGATCGAATCTTGTTTCGCAGTCGTGAGGGGGTGGTGGAGGCATTTGGCGAGGCATCTGTCAGCCGCGGACCCTCCGAGCTGAAGGCGGACTCGTTGTTCTACGATCGGGAGTCCGAAACGGTAGCTACGTTCGGTGCGTCCGCGCTGAGCGAAGGTCAGTCGGTGACAGAAGGTCTGGACCTGAAGTACGACCTCAATCGGCGTAGCGGTCGGTTGGGCGCCGGGGTGACGACCTACGCACCCTGGATTCTAACCGGTGATGACATGGAAAAAATCGGCGACTCGACATACCTGGTTCAGGATGGATACTTCACCACCTGCGACCTGGGTGTCCCGCACTATTCATTTCGCAGCACCGACATCAAGCTGCGACAGGATGACGTCATCGTAGCCTCGCCGGTCGTGCTGTACTTTTCCGATATCCCGGTGTTCTATCTGCCGTGGTACGTCGAGCCTGCCACTCGCGGGCGCCACTCCGGCTTTCTCCGCCCGCAGATCGGAATCAGCACGCTGATTCTCAATAGTGGTCGTGAGCGCAACGTTCGCGATCTCGGCTACTACTACGTCATTAACGACTTCGCTGACGCCGCCGTAAGTGCCGACTGGTATGCTGAATCCAGACTGATCCTGCGAGTCGATACGCGTTACAACATGCGCCATAGTTTTCGGGGAGACTTGCACTACGAATCGGTTTGGAATCGCCTCGACGATGAACGTTCGCAGCTCATTCGTTACTCGCACGACCATACGTTCAGCAGAGACACCAGAGGCGGCGTGGACATCAACTGGTCGAGCCGACGCTCATTCCTGCGGCGCAACTCATTCGACCCCGACGAGATCCTCCAGCGCGCGTTCCGTTCGGCGGCCAACTACAGCACGCGCTTCGGGTGGGGATCGTTCGTAGCCGGCGGTGATGCCGATTTTCGACTCGATTCCAATCGTACGACATTCAGGATTCCCGATATCAGGCTGTCGATCAATCAGCGTCCACTTTGGGGGGGGCGCAGAAAAGGCGCCGCCGGGGAGGGCCAACCGTTTTGGCGGATCCTCCAGTACAGCGCCAGCACATCGTTTGTCGCCACGGTTGAACAGGCGCAGGTCGACAGTCTCGGAAACGCGCTGACGACGATCCCGACCGACAGTCTGGGAAACGAGATCGAGGGCGATCGAGAGACGATTCGGAACGAGCAAGATATGGGTGGCCGATTCACGTTGAGTGGACCGCTTAACCTGTTTGGCGCCGTCAAGGCCTCGCCGTCGGCGAGCTACAACCTGTCGCTCCAGAACGACCAGCTTGCTGAGGACGAGAAGCTTGGTGGGCGGGGGCAGTTCTCAACGGCAGTGAGTTTCTCAACCAAGTTCTTCCGCGTGTACGATTCGGGGCTCGGACCGGTCAGGAAATGGCGGCACACGGTCAGCCCGAGTGTTGGCTTCAACTACTCTCCCAAGGCCAATCTCTTCGGCGCGCGAGATACCGAGTCAGCACGGGACGCGCTTACGGACGCTTTGACAGCCAATCTCAGCTTCTCTCAAGACTTGGACATCAAAGTGCGACAAGGCGAGGAGGCGGCGCGGCTCACCGATGACGGTGGCGGGGGAGAGGGTGACGAAGAAGAAGCTCAGGAGGAGCGGACCCGGACCATCAATCTCCTGAATGTCACGAGTACCCTTTCATATGATTTCGTCCGCGCACGCGAACCCGGCCAGCTTGGCTGGCGCAACTTGAGTACGCGTCTCAC
>DAOWHI010000079.1 GCA_030641505.1 Gemmatimonadota bacterium
AAGCGGCGATTCCCAGACCGGTCGAAAAACGATGTGACCGACTCGGCTACCTTGGGACCGATCCCGTCGACCGCCTCCAGGACCTCGCGATCCGCAGCCATGACATCATCGATTGAATCAAACGTCTGGGCCAAGACGTTGGCCACCGACCCCCCGACGAAACGGATGCCCAAGCCAAACAGAGCGTGGCGAAAACCACGTGTCTTCGATCGCTCGAGCGCGGCGATCAGGTTGGACGCCGACTGCTCCCCCATCCGATCAAGCGACGCCAGCGTATCGCTATCCAGCTCATAAAGATCCACCAGGTCTTTGACGAGGCCTTCGTTGACCAACTGCTGCGCGAGCATGACCCCTAAACCGTCGATATCCATCGCCCCGCGCCCACCCCAATGCAGAACCCGTTCCCTGAGCTGGCTCGGGCACGACGCGTTGGGGCATCGGTGGGCGACCTCGCCCTCCAACCGAACGACGTCGGTCCCGCACGCGGGGCACTTCACAGGCCATGGGAATGGCTTGGCACCCCGCCGTCGCTTCTCCTTCACCACGCGGACGATCTGAGGTATGACGTCGCCGCCCCGAGCGACGATCACGGTGTCTCCTATGCGGACGTCCTTTCGAGCCACCTCATCGGCGTTGTGTAGGCCCGCCATCTGAACCACCGTACCGCCGATCTGAACCGGTTCCAAGACCGCCGTAGGGGTGAGCTTTCCGGTGCGCCCAACGGTGATCATGATCTCCTTAACGACCGACAGCGCCTCAGCCGCGGGGAACTTGAAAGCCACCGCCCAGCGAGGATGTTTGGCGGTAGTGCCTAGGTGTGCTTGTTGGTCGAGCGAATCGACTTTGATCACCACGCCGTCGATCTCGTAATCGAGATCCTCTCGCTTGCTTTGCCACTCGTCACAGTATGCGTTCAACTGCTCTAGCGTCGTGTGACGGCGCCACTCCGGGTTGATCGGAAACCCCCAATCGGTCAACCGCTGGAGCGCTTCCGATTGGGTGGTGATCCCTTCTGCCCCCAGGGCGGCGTAGGCGAAGAAATGAAGCGGGCGTCGAGCAGTGACCTTCGAGTCGAGCTGCCGGACCGACCCGGCACCAGCGTTTCTGGGATTGGCAAAGAGTGGCTCGTCGGACGATTCGCGCTCCGCATTCAGACGCTGAAAGCCGCTGCGCGTCATGTACACTTCTCCGCGCACCGTCAATCGCGACCGGGGTCGCGAACCTGCGAGCCGCAACGGGATCTCCGGGATCGTCCTCAAGTTGGCGGTCACGTCCTCGCCGACTCGTCCATCGCCCCGCGTCGCACCCTGCACCAGCACGCCGTCTTCGTAGGTAAGCGAGAGCGATAGCCCGTCGATCTTGAGTTCAGATACGAACGCCAGCGCGTCCGGGTCATCGAGCCCGCGCCGCACGCGTGCCACCCACTCGGCCAGGTTCTCCTCGCCGTGGGCGTTATCCAGCGACAGCATCGCAACCGAATGCTCGGCGTGCGGAAATGCGGTCAGCGGCTCGCCACCCACGCGCTGCGTGGGTGAGTCCGGCGTAGCCAGAGCCGGGTGCTTGGCCTCGAGCGCCTGTAGTTCACGCATCAGCGCGTCGAACTCGGCGTCGCTGATGATCGGGTCGTCCTCGACGTGGTAGCGCCGATTGTGGACCTCGATCTGGTCTCTCAGCGCGGCCGCTCGAGCGGCCGCCGGCTTTGGAACTCGTCCCTTCTTTGACACGCCGTGAACCTTGCGCGACCGATAGACGCCGGCAACCGGTACGCGCCCAGTGACGGAGTTATGAAGACGTAATGTGACGTAATATGGGGAGACTGCGGCTAGATGCCGGACCAGACTTGGGTCAACTCATCCGCTGACATGTCGCCCGAGGCCAATACCGCCGCCGGTCCGCCCGACTGCGCGTCAACGGCAACGATCGACACCCGCCCGATCGACGCGGTTCCGATCGAGGGTGGTGACGACGCGTCGAGCGGCAGGAAAGCTGACATCGTCTGGCCATCGATCTGGTAGACGTAATGCGCGTAGGCGCGGCCATCGACCGTGCAACGGCTGAGCCCTTCGACGTGGCCATGGGTGACCGCCGGGGCGCGCGGGACCTCTGCGTTGGCCGGGAAAGGGTTGATGCTCGGCCAGAGCGACGCGTGGCGCACATGGTCCGCGACGAAACCCTCTGCCAACAGCGGCGATACCTGGTCACCAGGCTGGAGCACAAGCAGCAGAAGCACCGCCGCTGCCGCCAGCGGCGCAGCCAATCGCTTGAGCACGGGTCGACGTAACCGATGGACCTCGACGGTTTGCTCCTCGGCGCCGAACAGCGCTTCCATTCGCGCCCGGAACTCGGCTGGCGCTGTTTCCGGACCCGCCTCGGCGACCAGCTCCAAGAACCTCTCCTCGTCGCTAAACCGATCGGCGCACGCCACACACTGGGCTAGGTGTACCTCGACCAGTTCCGCCTGATCCGCGGCCAACTCGCCATCGAGATAGGGGTAACACAGACTCCGTATTTCAGAACAGTTCTTCACACTTATAGAAACCACCTCGCGGGCAGTTTTATTCCTCCGTTTCCCACTTCTCAGTTCAGCGCTATGGCTATCACCTTAACGTGTTGATATGAAACCACTTACAAGAAACAACGCCGTCGCACCACCGCCCGCCATCAAGGCGTAGGGGAGCTGCGTCCGGACGTGGGTGATGTGATCGCACGCCGATGCCAGCGACGCGACAATCGTGGTATCCGAGATCGGCGAGCAGTGGTCTCCGAAGATCCCGCCGGAGAGCACCGCGCCGAGGACCAGCGGGAGCGGGAGCCCAACCACATCGACCATCGGCACCGCGATCGGGATCATGATCGCAAAGGTACCCCACGACGTGCCGGTCGAGAACGAGACCAGCGCGCCTGCCAAGAACAGAAGCGCCGGCACCAGTGCCGGCGAGAGCAACCGCTCGACGACGCTAGCCACGTACAACCCGGTCCCCAGCACGTTACACGTGGCGCCTAACGCGATCGCCAGGACGAGCACCACGACCAGCGGTACTAGGCCCGAGAACCCTTGCAGGGCGTATCGGGTTCCCTCTTCCACGGACAGGATCCGTTGCACCCGGTAGAGCACGATCATAAGCAGGATGGTGGCCGAGATCGCCCAAAAGACAGCGGTGTTGCCGTCGCCCTTGAGTGGATCCCCGTCACCCGTGATGAGCAGTCCGACCACCATCATGACGATCAGCGTCAGCACCGGTAGGATCATGTTGATGGCTCGCGCCGGGGCACCCGGCTTGATTGGCACATCGAGCAGCGAGTCCTCCTCGGCGGGCATCGATGGGCCCTCGGAAGCGGTCTTTCCAAGCGCCGCCGTTTCGGCCTCCTCCGTGCGCATCGGTCCTACGTTCCAATCGAGAGCCACGACCGCATAGACCAGCAGCAGCGCGAGAATGGCGTAGAAATTGAACGGAATCGCAGCTACGAAGGCACCCACCGGGTTGTCCACCTGCTGAGCGCCCAGAAGTCCGATCACGTACGCGCCCCACGCGTTGATTCCCACCAGGATGCAGATCGGCGCCGACGTCGAATCGCAAATGTACGCCAGCTTGGCGCGCGATATTCTCAGCCGGTCGAACAGCGGCCGCGCAACCGTACCGGTCACCAGCGATGTGATGTTTGATTCGATGAATACCACCGTGCCAACGATCGCCGCCATGAAACCCGCCGAGCGTCGCGTCTTGCCCACACCGATCCGACGCAGCGCTTGAACGAACCCCTCGACCCCTCCCGATCGTTGAGGGAGCGTGATGACCGCACCGATCGCCAGCGAAAACAAAATCAGCTTGGCGTTTCCCGGATCGGAGACCACACCGGCGATCGCCTCGAGCGTATCGCCAGCCGCCGTCAACGGGTTGCCGCTCAGGATCAGCCATCCGCTCCAGATGCCGAGCATAAGAGCTGGATAGACCTGCCGACTGATGATCGCCAGTGCGATCGCCAGCAACGGTGGGACCAGCGACAGGAAGCCGACGTTTTCAGTCACGACGGCGAGACTGACTGCTCGCAACGAGCGTCAGCCTTGACCCGCTTGATGATCTCCCGCTGCAATTGTTGCAGGTCGTGATCCACTTCCGCCCACCGCGCGCGTTGCCAATCGGCCTCCGGTCCGTCGGCGAGGATGCGGTCAAGACCTTCAATCGCGGCAGCGCTCGTGCCGAGCTCTGCGGCCCATGGTCGGGCCACCTCGCGAAGCGTTTCCATTTCTTGCCTCAGCGTCACCACTTCACCGCTCACCGGGTCGGCGACCTGAGCGTCCCAGTCGAAACGCTGAGCTTTGAACCAACCGTCCTCTAGATACCCCGGCTCCAGCTCCCACTCCGGGTGACCAGCTTCAAAGTCCGCCAGGAGGCCCGCGGTCAACGCCTGCGATAACGCCACAAACGTTCGCACCCGCTCGAGATCGAACTGGATACGCCCCGCGGCCGCATGGTCGACAAGTGTGAGAAGCGCGTTGTGCAGCACGTCTCGCGGGACCTTGAAGTTCGTGAACCCGAGGATGTCGACCGCCTTCCCGC